>JAEURE010000183.1 GCA_016789485.1 Anaerolineales bacterium
GGACGAATCGACCCGAACTCAGGTGACCTACTTTATCAAGGCGAATTGCGCGCTAGGACAGGCTTGCGGTACATATGAAACGCCTGTGTATGGGTGCGAAGGTGATTTGATCTACAACGGTGTAACTCAGGATGTGTTCGAATTTACCGAGAAGAAAAGCGAAGATTCTCCAGAATTTTGTAAAACGAATACCATCGTTCGTTTCACAGTTGCCGCAGGCGGCGAATTAAAAGTTTCTTCTTTGTATAATGGGGAACAAGGTCTGATTTCTTCAAGCGGCACACTGAGAAGGAAATAGTAGTGGATGCCCTTTATCACGAAGCCGTCTGTGACGCTGGAATGGTTGGTGAGTCCACGCGGCAGGCGGCGCACTGACCACCATCAGGAGTGTCGAAGTGTGGAGGGGCTGTTTGAGTCATTGTTGAGTGAGAGTTTTGGAGGAGAAAGCATATGAATATTGCCCCTGCCTTGATCATAGTAGCCATACTGGTTATTGCAGGTTTTGTGTTGTGGGGTCGAATTGACAGCCTGCGGTGCGTAACATGTGGGCGGGTGCATTTGGTGGAATCGGAAGTGTATCGGTGCGATGAATGCCGCAAGCCATTCTGTAGTGACAATGTAACTCGCGGAGAAAGAAATTCCGTGTTGTCACAGGGTCGATTTTCTTCCGCGTTTGTATCATCCTCAAGCAGCGTTTCTTTCGGCGGCAACAAATGTGGTGTTGTTTTTGAGGTTGTCTCAAATGGAAAGAGAAAACCCAATGTTCACCTTTGTGTCGAGCATGCGGAAGTGCAATAAACAGGAGTTTGCTCCCTGCACGTCCGCTCTTTAGGGTAAACCTGTCAGGTCTGAACTTGCAGGCGTTATACTTGTTACACTTCATACATTGGAAGATAAAACCGATCACTGAGGAGTATTTCACATGGCAAAGATCAATGTCAAAACGCAAGGACGCTCAGGCAAGGTGCAATACATCGAAGGTTCGTTTTTCAAAAAGAATACCTGCGAATTCTATTGGGAATTTGGCGGTGCGGATATGATCCTCACGGTCTGGTTCCCAACTGAAGACAAGTGGGATGCGCAATATCCCTGGGCGAGCGGGCGGCACAAGGAGATCCTCACGTTTGTGGCAAATGAACTGCGCCGGACTCAGGCTCCATCCTCAACGATCAAGTGGGAAGGCGACCGCTTCCACCTTGTCCAGGCGTAGGATGCCGCTTTCGACTTTTCTATACCGCCTCTCCAGCGGACCTGTGACTCTGGCTGCGCTGATCGGCTTTCTCTTGTTTGGGGCTTTGGTTCTGCCGGCGCAGGCGCAAAAGGCTGAGCTATATTCCAATGGCGCAGACTCGCCAGATACTTCCTTTTTCTATTCCAAAAATGATCTGTACAAAATGGCGGAAATGTATGGAGAAGCAGGGCGGGCGCAGTACGTCCGCGCGCGTTTTACGTTTGACCTGATCTTCCCGTTGGTATATCTGGCCTTTCTTGTCACTTCGATCAGCTGGATATTTGTGCGCGCATTTCCAGACGTCGCCAGCCGCTGGCGGCTCTTGAACCTGTTCCCGGTCTTTGGCGCCTTGTTCGATTACCTTGAAAACATTGCGGCCTCGCTGGTGATGACGAATTATCCGGCTCAAACTCCTGTGATGGACGGCCTGGCGCCCATTTTTACTTTGCTCAAATGGTTTTTTGTGAACGGGAGTTTTGTGGTTTTGGCGGCTGGCGTCTTCGTCATGTTGTGGAGGCGCTTCGCGTCTCGTGGATTAAAAACACCATGACCCATTCTCAGCCGCAGAATCCCTTGCATGGCGTTACGCTCGAAATGATCCTTGTCCGCCTCGTGGAGCAATACGGCTGGGAAGAGTTGGGCAGGCGCATTCCCATTAAATGCTTTACGGATGACCCGAGCCTCAAGTCCAGCCTGAAGTTTTTGCGCAGGACTCCCTGGGCGAGGAAAAAGGTTGAGGAGTTGTATCTGCGGTCGCTGCGGAAGCAGATCTAATACCGCCGTATATGTCCTGGCTTTTATGTAATTCTGATCGCCGTTCCCAGAACTTTTCTTAAGTTTGGGAACGGCGATTTTGTGATTGAAATTTTCCTTTCTGCGTGCAATAATACTTATGGTCGCGTACCTTGAACCCGGTTTCAGGGTTTTCCAAATAGGTCGTCAGTCCAATCGTCGAATTGGATTAAATTCAAAGGAGGTTTTCCATGTCGTTGAAGAGAACTGCGCAGATCATCGTTTTACTTGCAATCTTGTTTTCATCCCTTGGTTTTACTGGTACGGCCAGAGCATATACCTGCAGTACCTATATAACGGTCCAGTGGGGCGATACCCTCAGCGGCATCGCCCGCCTATGCGGGACTACCGTGTACGCCATCCAGGCGGCCAACCCGGGCCTCGGCTCATGGGTCTACGCCGGGCAGGTGTTGTACATTCCGACAGGGTATTCATACGACCCCGGTTATTACCCGCCTGTTTATTACCCGTCAGGCGGTACTTATGTTGTGCAATGGGGAGATACGCTTGGCAAGATCGCCGGTCGGATGGGAGTCAGCTATCATGACATCCTTGCCGTCAACCCGCAAATTTGGAACCCGAGCCTGATCTATCGCGGGCAGGTCATTAACCTGCCTGCCGCCGCGCCTGCTTATCATACCGTGCAAAGCGGTGAGACGCTTCGCATCATCGCAGGATATTACGGCACATCCGTCTACAGCCTGCAGCTGCTCAACCCGCAGCTCTATGACCCGAACTGGATTTACGCCGGGCAGGTTATTCGCGTAAGGTGATATGCGTTTATCGGCTTTTTGTAGATAATATCAAAACAGACCCTCGTAAGAGGGTCTGTTGAATCAGCGAGACCGGAACAGCCGTTTTATTCAGACGGGATCATGATCATGGCGATCAGATAGATGAGAATGCCCGGCGCGCCGCCCGGAATGAAGGCAATGAAGAAGGCGAGGCGAAACCAGAAGGAACTGATCCCGAAAAATTCAGCCAGCCCGCCGCACACGCCGGCGATCATCCGATTGCTTTTCGATCTTCTTAAAGCTTGTCGTTGTGTTGTCATTTTTACTCCTTTTATATCTACATGTACGAAGGTCGGGTTGTGAAGTTGCAGTCATCCATACGCTTTAAAATCCAGCGGTTGCAAACAGTGTATAATGCCCCGCTTGCAACCTTACTACAGGAAGAAAAAATGGATATAGCTCTTTTCTACGAACTAGTCGGATATACGGGATCGCTGCTGGTGGCCCTCTCTCTTATGATGAAGTCATTGCAGCGTTTGCGGATCATCAATATGATCGGCGCCATTTTCTTCATTGCCTATGGCTTGTTGATTGGTGCGCTTCCCATCGCCCTGTTGAACGGTCTGACCCTGGGTGTCAACGCCTATAACCTTTGGAGAATGCTTCAGCAGAAGGATTATTTCACCCTGATGGAGATTCGCCCGGATAGCGCCTACCTGCGGCGGTTTCTCGATTTCTATCATAAGGAAATCTCAGAGCTTATCCCAACCTATCTTTTCAAGCCTTCTGAAGATCAAATGGTGATATTTATTCTGCGCAACATGGTCCCTGTGGGTTTGGCCATCGTCAAACCGACGGGGGAGATGGCGCAAATATTTCTTGATTTTGTCATCCCCGGATATAGGGATTTTCGCGCCGGGAAATTCCTTTTTGATGAAAGCGCGGATTATTTCTGGCAAAAGGGAATCAAGCAACTTGTCTCTGCGCCCGGCAGCCCGCGCCACGAATCCTACCTGAAACGCATGGGCTTCGAAATGGATGAGGGAAAATATCAGCGAAAGATACAGCCAAAAGTTCTGAGAGACGGAGCGATGTAAACGATGAAACGAATCTACGTATTGGCCGCCTTGTTCCTGTCCGCCTGCCTGCAGGAAGTTCCCGCAAACTGGACGCCCCAGCCCCTGCAGATCCTTGCCCCGACCCAAATCGTGACTGAAACTCCAACGAGCCCTGCGCCCATTGTGCCGACTTCGACCCCGGTACTTGTTTTTTCACCTCCCGCAGCGCTTCCCGCCGGACCAATCAGCATGGTTGCTGTCGGCGATAGTTTGACCCAGGGTGACGGGGACGAAACCGGACGCGGTTATCCGGGGCGAATCATTGAATTGGTCAATGCAATTCGGCCAAATTCTTCGATCGCTAATTTCGGTCAATCTGGCTGGAACTCGGACGCGTTGATCAATGGAGATCAGGGGCTTCCCGGTCAATTGCAGCGGGCTGTTTCCGAAGTGCAGGGCGCCATAGGGCAGGGACGTGGAGCCGTCGTCTTTGTGTGGATCGGGAGCAACGATCTTTGGTATTTATATGAATATGGAGGGGATGTTAATGCTGAAGCCGAGGCGCAGGACCTGCAGCGCTTTTCGTCCAACCTGGAAATTATTTTAAAGGATTTGCGCCTTGCCGGTGCGGAGGTGATCATTGCCTTGCTGGACGATCAATCCAAACGTCCTGTGGCAATCCAGGGTCAGGCTTTCACCTCCATTACCCCCGAGGAACTTAGCCGCATGTCATTGCAGGTGCAGCGATACAACGAGGTGATTGCCCAGAAAGCTGATAAATACGGTGCATTGACCGTTGATTTTTATTCAACGGATATTTTTATCAACCAGACTACTTTGTCTGATGACGGGAATCATCCAAACCCATCCGGGTATGACCTTATTACCCAGAAGTGGTTTGAGGCCTTGTCCTTGATTTTGGAGTAGCTTTTCGAAGCGCGTATGCCGCGATGGCAAACGCAACAGAAACGTTAAAGGAACGTTTTCCGCCTTGCATTGGAATGCAGATGATTTCATCTGCGATCTTGAGCAGCGCAGGGTCTACACCCGTCACTTCGCTGCCAAGCACGAGCACGGCTTTTTCTTTAACCTTAATTTTTATCTCTCTGATATCCGTTGCTTTTTTCGTTTCCTCGAGCGCGTAGATTTTCCACCCTTCCTTCTTTAACTGTTTCGCCAGCTTAAGTGAATCTTTGTGTTCAGACCAGGTGACGAAGTCCTCTGCACCAAGCGAGGTCTTTGTCACCGCTTCCTTCTGCGGGGTGGGCGTGATGCCGCACAAATAAACATGGTCAAACCCGAAACCGTCCGCGCTCCGCAAGATCGAGCCGACATTCCAGGCCGAGCGGATGTTATCGAGTAATACGGCAAGCTGGGGATGATCTGCCGTCTGTCCGCTTGTCGTTAAGATCCGTTCGGTGTTGATGCGCTTTGTCAGCGCAGCTTCTGTTTCACCCAGGCAGTGTGGGCAGCGGTCGCCGAAGGAATTTCCCCCGGCGACCGGATAACGTAACCCGCAGGATACACAAACACGAATTTGGAAGACCGTAATAGCCATTATCTTGCTTTTATAGCTTGTCCGTGTAATTGAAAATAGTTGACCTATTTGAGTATGCTTATCTGAAAGTAATCAAATAAGGCGGGTGCGGGGTTTCTGTCCAGGCTTTGACCTGTGATCAGTCCGACCCATTTTACGTCGATGGTTGTCGTAAAATCACGCAGTCGATACCAAACCGTCCCATCCTCGCTTGTGTAGAATGTGATTTTATTTCCGTTACGAAGCATGCGCATCGCAAGCCCGTCCTCTGTGAATTGAACCGTGTTGCGCGGGGGAACCAGATTGCCGTTCTGATATATGTCAATATATAAGCCTCTTCCCACGCAATCGTTGATCGGGTTGCAATAGGATAGGCCTGCCTGTATATAATTGTCGTCCGTTTCATACATGATCAAACCGGCGAACTGATTATCCCGTCTTGGAGAGAACGAAAGGGAGGTTTCAATAAAATAATTGTCCGCGGGTGCGGGGGTTAAAAGAACATTTGAGGCATTTCGTAAATAAAGATATCCCCCAACAACATTTATGCGCAAAAAACCCGGGAATTCGGAAAGGCTCCAGTTTACCGGGTTTTCATTCAACCACT
>JAEURE010000184.1 GCA_016789485.1 Anaerolineales bacterium
GACATGATGATCGGAACGGCCGCTTCGAGAGGCAAGCGCCGCGTCAAAGGTCTGACGGAGCTTGAACCTCCTCCACAGTTCGACCTCGTAATCGTGGATGAAGCACACCATATGGAATCCGCCATTACAGGCGCGATGTCATTCCGTTTGACTCAGAATGACATCGAACGTATGATGAAGGAACTCGGCGGATCATCCAGCGGAGTGCTTGGCCGCATCCTGACGGACCTGCACAACTCGCTTCGCCCATCCGACTTTGGCCTGCTGCAGCAAAAAATCAAACACGCCACCGATCAGGCTTTTCGTGTGGAACAACTTGCAAAGCAATTTTTTAATGTGTTGAGCGAGTTTATCGCCGTTCAGCGCGAGGGACAACCGCAAAGCAATTACTCGTGGCAGATGCGCATTCAATCAGCCACACGCACCCTGCCCGGCTGGGACGATGTGGAAGACATGTGGGGGCAGACGGGTGAGACTCTGGCATTGTTGGTTAAATCCCTCGAAGAACTGCACAAGGGACTGGGGGAACTGGCCTCTGAAGGTCATGACAGCGTGGAAGATATCATGGGAAACATGAGCAGTCTCATCCGTCGTATGACCGAAGCGGAAGCAGCTGCCTCTGGTTTGATGCACAAGCCATCCAACGAATTAATTTATTGGGTGGAAGTTAATCCACGCGGAGAAAGATTGTCGTTGAACGCCGCTCCATTGCGAGTCGGTCCGCTTGTTCAAAAACATCTTTGGCATGAAAAAGCCAGCGTCATCATGGCATCTGCCACGATGACCACACATGGCGAATTCCAGTATATCCGCAACACACTTGCCGCTGAAGATGTAGATACGGTTGCGCTTGGATCGCCCTTTGACTATGAATCAAGCACTTTGCTGTACGTGGCAAATGACATTCCCGAGCCAAATGTGCATGGCTACCAGCAGATGTTGGACAAAACCATCATTGCCACTGCCAAAGCCACAGGCGGGCGAATGCTTGTGTTGTTCACATCCTATGCCGCGCTCAAGAAGACGGCGCAAGCCATCACAGGTCCGCTGGCACGTGAAGATATTTTTGTGTACGAGCAGGGTGAAGGTGCTTCGCCAAATGCTTTGTTGGAATCATTCAAGTCCACAGAACGGGCAGTATTGCTCGGCACACGCTCCTTCTGGGAAGGCGTGGACGTGCCGGGCGATTCGCTTTCTGTGGTTGTCATCACCAAATTGCCATTCGATGTGCCGTCTGACCCCATCATCGCGGCACGCTCGGAATTATACGAAGATTCATTCCACGAATATTATCTACCCGAATCAATTTTGAAATTCCGCCAGGGGTTTGGACGCCTCATCCGCACCGCATCTGATCGCGGGATTGTCGCCATTTTGGACAGGCGGGTGCTGACCAAGCAATATGGGCGCTTGTTCCTCGAATCCTTGCCTCCGTGCACTGCCAGGCAGGGAGCGGCGGTCGGACTGGCAAAGATGGCCAGTCAATGGCTGGGAACATAACTTTAGAATTACTCAAGAGGATGTATGCCGAATATTTATTTCATCCTATTTGAAATCATCATCTACATCCAATTCGCCCTTTGCCTACAACATGCCTATAAACATGGGACAGCCAACCTGCTCAAACTTGGTTTCGGCATTCTCTTCGGGGTGATGTTGGAACTGGCAACCATCCGCCAACTCAACGCCTATGAATATGGGCATTTTGTGATTATGGTCTGGGATGTGCCTCTTTGCATCGGTGTAGCGTGGAGTTGTATTATTTATAGCGCGATGGAATTCTCCGATGCCAGCAGCCTGCCTTATTGGTTCCGCCCGATACTGGATGGATTACTGGCGCTAAATATCGATCTCGCTCTTGATACTGTTGCTATCCGTTTAGGTTTTTGGGATTGGGGACAGGGATTACAAAGCCAGTATTTCGGCGTACCCTATGCAAATTTCTGGGCTTGGTTCTGGGTGGTATTTTCTTTTTCGCTTGGGTATCGTATTCTCGCGCGAAATTCGAACTGGGTTGGCAAGTGGCTATCCGCATCATTGGCTTTTGTTATCGGGCTGTTTGGCGTACTGGGCACAAACGCGTTTATTGTATTTGTAGTACCCACCAGTATCCGTTCAGAGTTGATCTTCGTCACCCTGGCTGCGGCGCTTGGGATAATTTTGCTGAAACATCCACACTTCCATCAAAAACCCGTTAGCCCAATTACATTTTGGATTCCCTTTTTGACACATGCCTATATCGTACTAGCCGGCATTATTTCGGGCGTTATTTTCAACCCCATTTTTTTGTTAGCCATTGGCTTGTTGATGCTAATTATCGCGTTTTCTCTGCATGGCAAATCAATAAAATCTATTTTCTCAACATTAACATCCAGGTGGAATATTTCGATGTGATCTTATTGCATCAGGCTGGCTTCAATCTCCGCAGGATGGATGACAGATCATCCAAAGAGAGAAAAGCTTCAACAACACGGGGATCAAAATGCGAGCCAGAAAGTTCACGAATATTTTTCTTCACTTCGGCAGGTTCAATCCCCTTTCGATAAGGACGATCTGAGACGAGTGCATCCCACACATCCACCACAGAAAAGATTCGTGCGGCGAACGGAATGTCCTCGCCTTTCAAACCGCGCGGATAGCCCGTGCCGTCCCATTTTTCGTGATGGCAATATGGAATATCCAGTGCCGGATGCAGAAATTTAATCGGATTCAGCATCTCATAAGCATAAAGGGGATGCTTTTGAATCAGGGTCCGCTCCTCATCTGAGAGTTTTCCAGGCTTAAGCAAAATCCCGTCTGGAATGGCCATTTTGCCAATATCGTGCAAAAGCGCTCCGCGGGTAATGTGAACGATATCGGCTTCTTTCACGCCCATACCCCGCGCAAGTGTTTGAGTCAATGCAGTGACGCGTTTCGTGTGGCCCTCTGTTTCCTTATCCCGCAGATCCAGTGCGCGCACCCAGCCCTCCAGCGTGGCTTGATACGCGATCTCCAACTCATCCTTGCTCGCCTGCAATTCATCGAACAAACGCGCATTGTAAATTGCAATCGCCGCCTGATTTGCAAACGCAGAAATCAAATCAAAATTTTCCTGCTGGAAAACTCCTGAATGAGCGCGATTATCCACATAGATAACGCCAATGAGTTTGTCTTTTATATTCAGCGGCACGCACAAAATAGATAATAAGTGATATGCCGCAACACTGAACTGCGCTTCAAACCGTGGGTCTTCCTGGGCGTTCGTGGTGAGGACAAGTTTTCCTGTCTCCACCACGCGGTTGATAACGGTCTTGCTGACGGCAAACTGATCTTCGTCAAGGTCAACATGGTCCAGTCCGCGCGCCACATGAACCTTCAAATTTCCATCGGACTCACGCAGCATGAGAAAACCACGCTCGGCGCGCATCAACCGCACCAGCCGATCCATCACCTCTGACAAAACCCGATTCAATCCCACCGAGGAGTTGATGGCGCTGCCAATCTGTACCAACGCTTCAAACTGAGAATCGCGAGTTTGAATCTGTTTCGATACAGTACTTTTCACCTTATTCAAACTACTGACAGCCTGTGTTAGATCACGCAAAGACTGGTCGGTTTGACCTTCGCTGGAGCGCGCAATATTTTTCATCACGCCAGACAGCAGATTGCTTATTTCCCAAAGCTGATCCTGAACAATACTAAAGTCAGACGATTGCTTCATTCGGCGATTCCTTTTGAGTCAACAGCAAATCTTTCACAAACACCATCAACGAGCGAATCTATTCCACAACCCAAAAGCGAGACCCAAACTCAACTATAATTTGGGCAGAACAATGGATTGTTGCTTCTGATATTTTCCCTTTTTGTCCGCATATGAGACGGAGCATTCTTCATCTGCTTCAAAAAACAACACCTGAGCCAGCCCCTCGTTCGCATAAATTTTGGCAGGCAAAGGCGTAGTGTTGGATATCTCCAAGGTGACAAACCCTTCCCACTCAGGCTCGAATGGTGTCACATTGACGATGATGCCGCAACGCGCGTAGGTAGATTTTCCCAGACACACGGTCAACACTTTGCGTGGAATGCGGAAATACTCCACTGTGCGCGCCAAGGCAAAGGAGTTTGGCGGGACAATGCACACATCTCCCACAAAATCCACCATGGAATTGGTGTCAAAGTGCTTCGGGTCCACAGTTGCGGAAAACACATTGGTAAAAATCTTAAACTCATTGGCAACACGCACATCATACCCATACGAGGAGACCCCGTACGAGATTACCCCGTTCCGAACCTGATTATCCACAAAAGGTTCGATCATCTTGTGTTCAAGCGCCATCGTACGAATCCAGTGATCTGGCTTCAATCCCATTTCTCACTCCTTGACCTCATTTTTGTAATCCTGCTGATTTTATAACAAAATTGTATAGTTTTAATTGCAATTTCCATATATAATCCGCCCACGGACATTCCGTACTTATCCCAAAATAAATGAGGCAGATGCATGAAAAAGTTTTTTGGTTTTTTAGCCAGTGAAGTTGCACTAGGAACCTTGATCGCGTTACTGAGCGTTTCAACCGCCGTCGCCAGCTACGAAGGCGCCATGGCAGACTCAGAACAAAACAAGTATGAGATTCTGGGAATGCAATTCTTGAATGACGGCAACGCAGAATATCTCACAGTCAATCAACAGATCACACAGGACTACACATATTACGACAATTGGTACCTGAATGTGGACGAACGGCCTGAAATCGCCGCCTATTACGAAGGTGATTTTTCACAGGCACTGCAGGATGCCATTGCCCGCGATAACGGCATTTGGGACGAGGCGTATTATGAAGCCATGTACGCGTATCCCAATGAACTCTTCAATGAATCAGATACCAATTTTGAAATTGGCTCCCAATATGATGAAAAAGGCGACCGACTTCAACTTGTCATGCTTATCATGGCACTTGGCCTGGCACTTGCCGCCTGGGGATCCCTGCTTGGCGCAGAAAGCAACATGCGTATCATGTTCTCCCTGTTTGGGCTGATCTCCTTCCTTGTAGGCATATCCTTATACTTGTACTACACATTTATATCACCTGCTGTTGTCGCCATTTAATCAAATATAGAAGATATTAAAAAGGCGAGTCCACAAGATTCGCCTTTTTAATTAATGCTCTCATTGGTATAATATCCTATATGACATCACAAACGTACCGTCAGACGATCAATGAATGGCGCAAGGAACGGGACGAAACCATCCGCAAAAAAAATGGGTGGCTCGCCCTTTCAGGTCTATATTGGCTGAAACTTGGGAAAAACCAGATCGGCTCCGATCCAAAATCCGAAATTCAACTACCCGAACGTATTCCGCCAAATGTCGGTTCAATTGAATACAACGGCAGGTCTGTCACATTCCGAGCCGCACCCGGTCAAGAGGTTCAGGTAAATGACAAACCCGCGGATTTTGCAATCCTTCAGCCTGACATTTCGGAAAATCCAAGTTACCTACAATTGCAGGATATTCAACTCGTCGTGATTCAACGCGGCAATCGGATGGGCGTCCGCATATGGGATAACCAACGCGAAAAGAGACGTTCCTTCCCCGCCCGCACCTGGTACGACATTGACGAAAATTTTCGCATCCAAGCATCGTACACAGCTTATGAACGCCCCAAAATGGCTTATTTCCCCGACCTCACCGGTGAAAAATCGGAATTCCCTGTTGACGGGTATTTATCTTTTCAATTCAGCGGAAATCATTACCAGCTGGATATCAACAAGGAGGAGGACGGCACATTCTTCGTCCGCTTCTGGGACCCCACTGCCAAAAACAATACCTACCCGACGGGACGCTACCTGATTACAGACATAGAACCTGACAACAAAATCTTCCTCGATTTCAATAAGGCATATAACCCGCCCTGCGCTTTCACAGACTTTGCCACCTGCGTCTTCGCTCCCGAACAA
>JAEURE010000185.1 GCA_016789485.1 Anaerolineales bacterium
TGATTTGCGCCGCGCCACGATTCTTCGCGCCGTTTACAGCCATCGTCAGCTTTTCGAAGTGATGGTCGAATTCTGGAGCGACCACTTCAACATCTTCATGGACAAGGAAAAAGAGTTCTTCCTCAAAACCGTGGATGACCGCGAAGTGATCCGCAAACATGCGCTCGGCAATTTCCGTGACCTTGTGTGGGCGTCCGCGCATTCGCCCTCGATGATGATCTATCTCGACAATCAAGCCAACGAGAAAAGTCATCCCAACGAAAATTATGCTCGTGAGTTGATGGAACTCCACACTCTCGGCGTGGACGGCGGCTACTCTCAAAAAGATGTGATGGAACTTGCGCGCTGTCTCACGGGTTGGAATGTGAAGGAGCATTTCTGGCTCGGCGATTTCGTCTTCAAGGAAGACATCCATGATACGGGTGAGAAAAATGTTTTAGGCCTTTCGATTCAACCGTCGGGTATTAAAGAAGCGGAGCAAGTCATCGAAATGCTGGTCACGCATCCATCCACTGCAAAATTTATCTGCACCAAACTCGCGCGTCGCTTCGTTGCCGATAATCCGCCAGAGCAGCTCATCGAAAAGGCCACGCAAACTTTTCTCAATACGAATGGCGATATTAAATCTGTGCTGCGTGTCATCCTGTTTGATGGTCTTGCACTTGCGCAGCCCAAATACAAACGTCCCGTCAATTTTCTTTTGTCCGCGCTGCGCATGCTCAACGTTGAAACCGATGGCATCGCGCTGCGCGATTATCTCGTCCGCATGGGGCAGCTCTATTTCAACTGGCCCACGCCCGATGGCTACCCCGATTACAGCGAGGCTTGGCAGGGAAACCTCATGCCGCGCTGGCAATTTGCCTTCGCGCTGATTCGTGATGAACTCAAAAACACGAAACATAATTTGCAAAGTTTATTGGATGTCTCTTCGACTGGCATTTTGCAAGACGATGTGGATGCGATTACATCTTTATTGTTAGGTGCCCCGTTAGATCGCCTCACCCGTAACGAAATAATTGATACCGTCCGAGCAGCAGGTGCCACCGAAGAAGAGACTCGTCAGATCATCGCCGCGAGTATCATCGCTTCGCCTGCGTTTCAATGGCGCTGATTATGTCGTTGCGAGGGTGTTCTTGTTCTTTGCCCGAAGCAATCTCCACATGATGGGAGATTGCTTCGCCCTATCGGGCTCGCAACGACATATAACCTTAGGAGTTTATACATGCTTACCCAAACCTGGCTTCCCCGCTTATCTTTTGCCCCAGTCAACACCGCCCCGCGCGGAGATACACTCGTCGTTGTCTTTCTCCGCGGCGCAGCGGACGTGCTTAACATGGTCGTCCCGCATGGTGAAGATGCCTATTATCAATTGCGGCCTTCGTTGGGAATTGCGCGACCCGATGATTTAAAAACGAAGAAAGAAGAAAGAGCGGTCGATTTGGATGGCTTTTTTGGTTTGCATCCAAACATGAGCCCCTTGCTTGATGCATGGCAAAGTGAACAACTCGCCATCATCCACGCCTGCGGTGCACCAGACGAATCGCGCAGTCACTTCAAAGCGATGGAACTCATGGAGCGCGGCGTGGACGATGAACGTGGCCCCGCCTCAGGCTGGATTGGACGTCATCTTGCTACATTGAACACTGGTAATTCATCTCCCTTGCGTGCTGTGGGGATGGGGACACGTCCACAAAGAAGTTTGAGTGGAAGTGTGCCAGTCTCTGCGTTACGCTCGATCACAGATTTTCATCTTGGTGGTGATTTACGTGCTTTGCAGCAAATGCGCGCCGCATTGGAAATGGTTTATGCAGGAGATATTTTAGGACAAGATACGTTATCCATCATGGATTCTTTGCAAAAACTTGATGTCCAAAATTACCAGTCACCAATTACCAATTACCCCGACACCGAATTCGGCCTTGCCCTCAAACAAACCGCCATGCTCATCAAAGCGGAAGTTGGCCTCGAAGTCTCAGCCATTGACCTCGGTGGTTGGGATACTCACTTCGCCCAAGGCTCATCCACGGGCATCATGCCAAACCTGATGAAAGACCTCGCCGAAGGACTCGCCGCCTTCCACGCCGATATGGCGGATTATCAAAATCAACTCACTACCGTCACTATGTCTGAGTTTGGACGACGTGCTTCCGAGAATGGCAGCCTCGGCACAGACCACGGTCATGGGAGCATGATGATGGTATTGGGCGGCAACGTGGACGGCGGCAAAGTCCACGGGCAGTGGCCTGGGCTTGGCGAAGGCCAACTCATTGGGCCAGGTGATTTAGCGGTTACAACGGATTATCGCGATGTGCTTTCTGAGATATTGACCAAGCGATTGAATAACCCTGCCACGAATGAAATTTTCCCAGACTATCAACCGACTATGCCGAATGTGATCGTTTAGCTTTATGGATTTGCACGACATAGTAATTTGAGATAACATCAAAAGAGTTGTTATTTCATAGGAGGATACTATGTTTCGAATCGGTTATTTCCTTTCCCTGCTTCTTGTTCTGACGTTGGCTTGCTCAACACTTTCGGCCCCTGTGGCTAATCCTGTAGAACCTGTTCAGGAAATCGCTACAGAAGTTCCAACTTTACTTCCTCAAAATATAGAATCCCCAACTCAGAAAGTTGCTCAATCGCCCGAACTTCCAAACTCCGCCCTCGTGGACTTTTACGATCCTGCCCGTAACCCCGCGGATGATCTGGCACAAGCCATCGTGATTGCACAAAAAGAAAACAAACGTATCATGCTCGAACTTGGTGGGGACTGGTGCATCTGGTGTAAATACATGGATGATTTCTACAAGAACCACGCCGATATTTTGCAGGCTCGTGTTGAGAATTATGTGCTTGTGAAAATAAATGTCAGCGAGGAAAATGAAAATCTGGAATTTCTTTCGCAGTTTCCCGAAGCGGCGGGATATCCACATATCTATATTTTAGAAAGCGATGGAACCTTCCTGCATTCCCAAAACACCGCAGACCTCGAAGACGGCGCGGATTCGTACGTCCCTGAAGTGTTTATGGCTTTCCTGCAAAAATGGAGTCCCGTTAAATAAAAGAAGGGTGACCGCATGCGGTCACCCTTCTTTTATTATCTTCCAAAATCCACGGCAATATAATCCCCATACGCGCCATTGGAATAATAAGCATATCCAACGCCGAGTTCCGTTGACCTTGGATTCAGAATGGCGTCGCGATGGATCTGATCGCTCATCCACCAGAGCATTGCCGCCTCCGGGCCGCCGCCGCCGTAGATAATTTCTTCTGCGAACGAACCTGAATACCCTGATGCAAGCACTCGCGAGTAGGATGAAGAACCGTTCGAACCTGTGTGGCTGATATTGTTATTGCAAGCCATGTCTGCGGCGTGACTTTGAGCTGCGGCGGCAAGCTGGGAATTGACTGTTAAAGCTGGCAAACCGGCATTTGCGCGTTCCACGTTAATCAATGCCGCGATCTGGTTTACATAACCAGCGTTCTGGCTGTAACTGCAATTGGCATTTCCACCGGATGTCCCGCCTGATGATTGTGTGGGGTTTGTTCCCGAAGTGGAAGGGGGAACAGCGCTGCTACCCACTATAATTTTCACCCAAAATGTTTTTTCAATTCCAATGACAACATCTTTTCCATTTGCATCATTCAATGTGAAGTAACCTGTATAGGTCCCGTTTGACGGGGGAGCGGTCAACTCCACGGAGACTTGAATCTTCTCATTTGGAAGAGCGGCAGCTATCGGCGCGGAAAGAGGCGCATTCATTTGGTCGCCCGCTGCGAATTTGAGCGCGTATCCAATCCATGGGCACGTGCCTGTGTTCTGGAATTCCCAGGTCTTGGTGAATTTTTCTCCCGCCTTCACCTGTGTATTATCCTGGATGGTGACATCACGCAGGAGGACTGCAGTGTTCGTGCAATTTGCAGGGACTGTGATGGCAAGCGTTGGCGTGGTTGTAATTTCGAGAGTGGGAGTTAAGGTGGCGGGAACAAAACCTGCCTTTGTCGGCGCAAGCGTGGCTGTGATGAAATTCGATGGAGTTGGTGTTTTGGCATCGTCCACTTTCACGGAAATGCAGGCAGACAAAAGAAATAGAAGAAGGGATGTGATTAAGATTTTATTTTTCATACAAAATGTCGATTGTCCATTTAAAACATCATCATCTGGCCTTTTGATTCTTCGACCGGGTCGCTGGCGATCTGCTCTTCGAACGTTTCGCGCGTCAATATCGGGACCTCAAGCAGGCTGCGCAGCAAACGATATTTCACCAGCTTGTGCTTTTTCAAACGCGCCTTGAGGGATGGGTCGCGTTCCTGTTTGTAGGCGGCCAGTGCGGCACGTCCGCCGGGGATGACGATAACGGTTTGCTCGTCCGCATGTTCCAACGCGCGGTTGAGCAAGGCTGAAGCCAGCACATGGAATTTTTTAACAACCTGTCCATTATCTTTCCATGTCAATACTTTATCATCTCTGGATGATTGGTAGTTAAGTCTTTTGCCAATCTTTTCTAGCAGTGCAAAGATGTTTTTCATTTCTTCGCGCCGTGTAGATGCCACATCCTCTTCACGCAGATTCCAGTTCGCGCCGTTCTTCTCTGCATATGAATTCAGCACTGCATAGATCAGCCCCTTGGATGGAGTCGTCAATCCCGGAAAACGCGGATACAAGTCCTCTTCAACTTCCAAAAATATCGCATTCGGATTCTTTTGCAAATAAGTGACCACTGCCATTTCTGCCAGATCAGAAAGCGATTCGGTTTGGATGGCAGGTGACTCGCCTGTGTTCGTTGGGTCTGTCGGGATTAGACCCCACATCCCCGTGTCCACACTTTCACCTGTGGAGTAATGAATAAATCTTTTATCATCTTTCAATGCGGATGAAAACAGCATTTGCGTTTTCCGCAAAGCCTCATCGAATTCAAGTTCGGGTTGCTTGAGCGCGTTTGCTTCTTCCAAAGCAATCAGCCCCGCAGTGTGAATGTGCAGATAACTGGCGGGCTCTCCGCGGGATGATATGTATTCATAAATTGCTTTTTGTAAAACCTCCGCATTCGCATTTTCCGGCTTGTTTTTTTGCGCGGTTTTCCAAAGGACCTGTATCGCATCATGTTCGGTTCGCAACGCAACACTTTCCAATTTGAAGCCCGCCGTGTGTGCTGCTGTCAATACCGATGTGATAAAGGCGGGGTCGGGTTCGGGAATCAAACCGAACATTGGCACACCATCCGCAAGTAAATCATTCAAATGGCTGAAGCTCGCAAATAGTGCCGTCGCGTTCCAGGCCCAGTCATAACGTCTGCGCCGCAGAGCCACCTTATACGGCTCTACTGCATCCTTGCCCCATAACCAGCCTGCCCATAAAGCGGACAGAGTCCAAAACGCCTGATTGGGACGCGGTACCGAACCAATCACTGCGGAGATGGGAATTTCTTTTTTAACCTGATGTGCCAGCTCTTTAAGACGACCTTCGTAGATGCAGATTCCGCCGCTCTCTGGAATTTTATTCGGCCACGCTTCAAACGGGACGGGTGAGCCTGATGCTGCAAACAAACCGACTCCACGCTCAAGCATCATCCACACATTGTGCTCACGGAATTGACTCGGCGTGCTCAACTGCTTTGGCCTCGGCCTTTCCGAAGGATGTGCCCACAGTGTATTGCCCGCATCGCATGCCAGAAGGATGAGCGCCATCAGTGCCTGTTTTCGTTCTGGAGACAAGGTCAAACTATCGAGGCGGTTGATGACCGTGGTCAACGCATACAGAGGACGCGGTAAATAATGTTGAATTGCCTCTTCTGCATAATTGCGGTCTTCATCTTTTAAAGAGATTACACGCTCAAATGCCCGCGAGCGATGCAGCGCGTCGGTGGCGGCTATTCTCTTTGCATTTTCTTTGTCATCTTCTGTAGCG
>JAEURE010000186.1 GCA_016789485.1 Anaerolineales bacterium
CGGGACGATCCACAATCCTGCGCAGGCGTTGATCGAGTTGATCGCAGGCATGCACGACAAAAATGGAAAAATCACTTTGCCCGGCTATTACGATAAAGTCCGCAAGCTGAGCAAAAAAGAACGTGAAGACTTTAAACGACTGCCTGTCAGTAACAAAGAATTGATCGCAATGACAGGTGTGCCTGCTTTATGGGGTGAGCCGCAATTCATTCCGTCCGAGCGCGTCGGTGCACGCCCGACTTTGGAAGTGAATGGTTTGCTTTCAGGCTTTACGGGACAAGGCTCGAAGACCGTTTTGCCCGCATGGGCGATGGCAAAAATTTCCTGCCGCCTTGTGCCAAACCAGACCCCTGAAGAAGTAACAAAACAATTGAAGGCATATCTTAAGAAGAATGCGCCCAAGACCATCAAATGGGAATTGATCAATTTACACAATGCAGGCGCGGCTTTGGTCGAAACCGACTCGGCTGGTGTACAAGCTCTTGCGAAGGCGCTCGAAACGGTTTGGGGCAAACGTCCCTACTTTAAGCGCGAAGGCGGTTCAATTGGCTCGGTGGTTCTTTTACAAAAATATGTCGGTGCAGACTCGCTGCTGACTGGCTTTGGTCTGCCCGATGACAATGTCCACTCGCCAAATGAACGCATGCATTTGCCTACCTGGTATAAAGGCATCGAAGCCTTCACTCACTTTTTCTATAATTTTAAATAAGGAATAAAGCCTGACAGTCTAAAGAGACCTGTCAGGCTTTTAGAGAAATAATAAATGGAAGATCGAATAATTACATACGGCGGACAGGCTGTTATCGAAGGTGTGATGATGCGCGGGCAAAAAGCATTTGCGGTTGCAATGCGTGCGCCCGATGGCAGCATAGCCGTCCACACTGAAAAACTTGCGAATGTTTATCGTTCCGGGGTTACAAAAATCCCCTTTTTGCGTGGAAGTATTTTGCTTTGGGATGCATTAGGCTTGGGGATGCGCGCCCTCACGCTTTCAGCGAATACCCAGACTGGTGAAGATGAAAAACTGGAAGGACCGGCTCTTTATTTAACGTTGGGTCTGTCTCTCACCTTCAGCATTGGACTCTTCTTCTTGCTTCCCGCCGGCATTGGCGGCTGGGCGGAACACCTGCTTTCCCAAACCACGGGTGCATTATGGATTGGGAATCTGATTGAAGGTGTACTGCGTTTATTGATCCTGATCGGTTACATTTGGGCAATTGGCTTGATGCCGGATGTGAAGCGTGTGTTCATGTACCACGGCGCGGAACATAAAACCATCAATGCCTATGAAGCAGGCGCGGAATTGACCCCAGAAGTTGTAACGAACTATCCCATTGAGCACCCGCGTTGCGGAACGGCGTTTCTGTTGACCCTGGTTTTGTTGTCCATTTTGGTGTTCACTGCTTTGGGGCCCATGTCCATTGTGTGGAGGCTTGTCACCCGAATTTTGTTCATTCCAATTCTGGCAGGCATTGCTGTTGAATATATCCGTTGGACTGCAAATCATTTGAACAACCCGATCGTCCAATTATTGATTAAGCCTAATCTCGCCTTGCAGCGTCTCACCACTCGCACGCCGGACCTGGACATGCTGGCGGTTGCGATCGAATCGTTCAAATCCATGCGGAAAGCGGAAGCGGATATCGGATAATTGTTAAACAACCTTGCAAAAAGAGACAGGTAAACGCCTGTCTCTTTTTGTTTAATTTCATCTTGTTTTGCTGAATTGCTTGGTAATCATATTGCAATGTCGCGGTAACTGTGCTGCAACGTAATTTGCAGGGTCGGAGACATAGAATGTAATAGACGTATTTGTATGCTGTCTCGAATCCCGTGGAAAGCTGACATAACAGCTCCAGATATTTTTGTGATTTTTCACCAGGGAAGGCCAGAGCGCAACAGGAGGTGCCAAAACCATACCGATACTAGGGAAACTATGAATTTGTATTATCAAAAAAATTATCAAGAAGGAGAATATGACAATGAGATCCAAACACTTGCTCCGAATCGTTGTGTTGCTTGCCATGCTGTTCAGTGTTTTAGGAACTGGCACGCAGGTACAGGCGAAGGAGAATTCAGTAAACGTTCTGAACGCTGTGATCGTCATTCGCAGCATTACCTATTGGGACGCGACCTACTCCGGTACGGTGAACGTGAATCGTTATGAGCGCTGGCCTTTTGAATTTACAGAGGCAAATAGCTTCACGATTACTGCCACCCCAACCTCTGGCGATCTGGTCCCCCTGGTTGTTCTGTTGGATGTAAATGGAAATGAAATTTCATCAACAGTAGGCACTCTGAACAGCGTCCAGCCGGCAGGCGATTACTCTGTAATGATCCAGCCTCAATCTGGCGGCGGAAACTATAACTTAACCATTCGCAGAGTGGAAGAACCGGTTGAGGGGCCGTCTGTATCGGTTGTTTTCAACCCTGCTACAGTAAACGTGGATGAATCTTCTGTGGGATCCATCAACTTGAATAATGTACCGGCTGGTGGATATACTAGTGCCGAGTTCACCTGTACCTATGATCCTGCTTTCCTTGAATTAAGCAGTATTACAGATGCTGGTTTGTTCGGCACCAACGCAGTCATGGTTGTTGGCGGTCCTGCAAACGGCAGTTTCCTTGTTGCGATTGCAGGCAGTAACGGTAAAAAAGCCACCACCAGCGGTGCGGCACTTACGTTTTCTGCCAAGGCATTGCAGCAGGGTCAGACATCAGTTGAATGCATTGCCCGCGTTTCAACTGGTGACCAAACCCTTACTACCATTACATCCACTCCCGGCAGCCTAAATATTACCGTTCCGAACGGCACACTTGCCGGACAGGTTCTTGCAAGCAAGACGGTTACCGTCAACGTATACAACGCGGATAATTCCCTTGCCGGTTCTGTTGCTGCCAATCCCGACGGCACTTTCACCCTTTCCCTTCCGGCTGGAACATACACAGCCATTGCATCTGCTGAGGGATTTCTCGATGCCCAGGGTGCCCCCACCATCACAAGCGGAAATACGACTACATTGTCAACCGTTAGCCTGCTTGCGGGCGATATTGATAATAACAATGTCATTGACCAATTTGATGCCTTGACCCTTGGGATGAATTACAACGCCTCTTCCCCCACCGCAGCGGATCTGAACAACGACGGCATTATCAACGTTCTTGACCTTGAATTGCTCGCCGCGAACTATAACCAATCAGGTTCTTTGGCCTGGCCATAATATTACATCAATGCAGGGCGCACCGGTTCCGGTGCGCCCCATCTTTGGAGCCTTTTATGAAATCAATTAAAGCACTTGCTCTTGCAATTATTTTTGCATTTATCTTTGTGTTAAATGTTGGCGCTCAAACGCCTGAGACTATCTGGATCACAGCCAGCACAACCGCATTTAAGACGGGTGAGACTGTGATCGTGACGGTCAATGCCGTTTCAGCAACGCCTATTCAAGGATTTACCTTTCAAATCCGCTACGACCCTGCTTGCTTGCAACCCGTCAATGCCACCAGCCCGATCAGTGGGATGAATGGGCTGCAGTTGCCGCAAACTGCCGGTTTGGTGGATGCTTCTTTTGCAAGTACTACTCCACAAACGGCGAACGGCGTAATTGCTGAGGTGAGATTCGTCACCCTCGGGGGCTGCCAGACCAACTTGACGCTTGAGTCTGCGGCGCTTGCCGTTCGCAATGAATCTGGGTTTGCGGCACCGCTTGCCGGCGTCATGGTCGGCGAGAAAAATGTTGTCCTTAATATTGATAAGGAAAAGGGAGTATCCCAGGAGCCCCCTTTATCGGGGACGCCCCTTCCTCTGGTACCAACCGGTCTCGAGACCAACTTCGCCCTTCCAACAGGAACAATTGTTGTGCTGGGAGTGATTGGGGTGCTTGTGTTGATTGGTGTCTTTGTTTTTATTAAGCTGTTAAGTGGATCAGGTAAAGGCAAACGCAGCGTTAAGAAATAATGGACATGTTTTCCAGTTCCATTTTTGAAATGATCGTACGGTTTGTTGAGGAGCAGCAAAGATGAAATCCAAATCCTTTCAAGTCATCGTATTGCTTGCATTGATTGCCTCGCTTATTCCTGTCAATGCGGGGGCGCTGGTGACTCCGCCGCCTGTGGATATGTTCCAATTGCCTTGGGAGCAGGGCTTGGCATGGGTCTCCTTTGACGGGTTGGATAATGGCACCAAGCGCGCTTCCACCAGCCCGCATAATTATAAAATGGGCGGAGCGGTGGATTTTGCTCCTCAAGCCAATATGCAGATCGGAATGGACACGTCAAATTTCTGGGTGGCGGCTGCCGCAGCGGGGACAGTTTACGAGATATCCAGTTGTCATATCAAGCTAAACCATGGCAATGGCTGGACGACGGAATACTGGCATCTGGCCAACATCCAGGTAAGTTTGGGCAGCAAGGTCAGTAGAAATCAACGTTTGGGTATTATTGCCAATAACGCAACCCAGCAAGTATGTACCGGAAATGAATTTGCCGGTCCGCATTTGCATTTTGTAATGCGTCCCAACGTGCGGGAAACGGTTTTTGCCGGCTGGAATGTCAACTTTAATATTCTTACGAACAAAACTACATTTACAAAAAATGGACTTACCGTGCAAAGACTTCAGCCCATTCTGAATGTGCCAAATCTGCAAATTGCAGATAGAGGTACTCTGGCTTGGGATACATCCTACACAGGTACTCTGGATCCATATCGCCACGAAAGGTGGTTGCTGGTATTAACCGAGCCGACGAAATTTGACATCACTGTAAACCCGGTTAATGTTGGGCTTGTGCCTGCAATTGTTTTGCTGGACTCGAATGGAAATGAGATCTCTCGAGCAAATGGGGTATTGAGCAGTACCCAGCCGCCAGGAGCTTATTTTGTTCAAATCCAATCAGATAGCGGTACTGGATTTTATAGCATTATCGCTACGCGAGATGGCTCTGTAGGCCCGACCGCCACGCCGACAGCTACAATTACACCTACAACTACTACCCCCACGTCCACGGGAACGCCTGTGGTCAGCGACACACCGACGATAACGGGAACACCTTTGGTTACTGGTACACCGACGGTAACGGAAACACCGATAATAACCAGCACATCAATCGTGACAGAAACACCAATTATCACTAATACACCCATGGTGACGGAAACGCCTACGCTTACGAGCACTCCTACTGTTACTGAAACCTTGACAACAACGATCACACCGATTGTCACTGACACCGCGACTACTACGGCCATCCCTGTCGTTACAGAGACACCTTTTGTGACAGACACGCCTTTGATAACCGATACTCCCTTTGTCACTGAGACGCCTTTGGCAACGTTTACACCAACCCCGACAGGGACACTCGTATCAACAGAAACGCCTACGGCTACCACTACCCTTGTTGCAACCGAAACACTAGTTGCGACAGAAACCCCATTAGTGACTAGTACCCCAACAGTGACGGCAACGTTGCCAATATCAACGAATACGCCTACACCAACCAATACATCGCTACCTACAGGTCCGTATGTATTAACGGATGCCAATCCCCAAAGTTTGATTGTCGGTGAGACGGGCCTTGTAACTGTCAGCCTGAACAATGTGCCTACGGGAGGATATAGCAGCACCGAATTCACATGCACCTACGATCAAAACTTGATTGAAGTAAGCAATATTGCTGTTGCTGGTCTCTTTGGTACAACTCCAGTATCCGCGCTCCAGGGTCCTCAGAACGGCAGTTTCATTCTGGCGGTTGCGGGAAGCAATGGAAACAGGGCTACGACCAGCGGCGCAGCTTTCACATTCAATGCAAGGGGATTACAGTCTGGTCAAACGATCGTTGAGTGCAGGGCACGTGTTTCAACGGGCAACGGTACACTTGAAAATATTTTGTATATCCCCGATACCCTG
>JAEURE010000187.1 GCA_016789485.1 Anaerolineales bacterium
GTTCAACGTACTGCAAAACTTGTTTCATACCCTTCATCCTGATGCCGATCGCTATAAGTTAAGCATCGCCGAATTTTCTCTCTAAAACTAGCACCATAGGTTATATAATACCCACGGTCGCAAGTTGCGCTTTCCCGCTTCTAAAAAACGCAACTTGTGACCGCGCTGGGTATAATTCAAGAGATGAAACAACTTGACAATGAAATTACTTTGGAATACATCCGCGCATCGGGGCCGGGAGGGCAGAACGTGAACAAGGTCGCGACGGCGGTGCAACTGCGCTTTGACGTTATCAACTCGCCCTCGCTCGCCTCAGATCTTAAAGGACGGCTGATTCAGCTTGCCGGGAAACGGGTCAACGCCGAGGGCGTCTTGATCCTCGAAGCCAAACGATTCCGCACCCAGGAACAAAACCGCGAAGACGCCCTCGTAAAATTCTACGAGTTGATCCGCAAAGCGGGCGAAAGACCCAAGGCACGCCATAAGACCAGGCCCACCAAAGCATCCAAAGAAGAACGCTTGAAGGAAAAGAAAAAACGCGGAGAGGTCAAAAAGCTGCGAAGCGAAAAAGTGGAAAGAGAATAAACCATGCCCAACCTGAGCATCAGCACAGAAAACTCGGAGTTTCAAATCATACAGGCTTTGAAGTTGAACCGCACCAAACGCAGCCAGACTGGAGAAATTTTCATCGAAGGGATCGAATCCATCAAGCAGGCTGACCGCGCCGGTTTGGGGATCACCCGCATCATTACGCCCAATATCGACAAACTTTCCAATTGGTCGAAAGATTTAATACTCAAAAACCGCACAGCCAAAATCATCGACATGTCGTTTGATTTATACAAATCCATTTGCGACCGCGAAGAACCGTCCGAAATCGTCGTCACCGCCAGGGTCGAGCCAATCGGCCTCCACGACCTGAAACTGCCGAAAGACCCATTCCTGCTAATCTTCGACCGCCCCAGCGACTACGGCAACCTTGGCTCCTTGACCCGCTCCGCCAATTCATTTGGTGTTGATGCAATACTCATCATCGGCCACAGCGTGGATATATACGATCCCAAGGTCATACGTTCGAGCCTGGGAAGCATCTTCCACTCGGTCATCATCCCCATTCAATCCATGCAGGAGTTTGAAACCTGGGTGAAGGAGCAGAAACGAATAAACAACATCAGCATTGTCGGCACAGACTCAACTGGCGCTGTTTCTCTTGCAAATCAGCCATTGACCAAGCCGATCGCCATTGTCCTTGGGAATGAAGCCAAGGGCATGAGCGTGGCGTTGAAAAATCTTTGCGATTATGTGGTCAGCATCCCGGTCTCCGGGGTCGTTAATTCCTTGAATGTCGCCTGTGCTGGTTCGATCATCCTTTGGGATGTGTATAGGAACAGCCAATAGGATATTTGCAGATGGATCTCCTGCGTGCCCTTCGGCTCGACCAAACGAAGATCACTCCTTCTATCAGCTTCGTTGGCTCTGGAGGCAAGACCGCTGCCCTGTTTCAACTTGCACGTCAACTTCCGAAGCACAAACCGATTCTCGTCACCGCCACCAGCCACCTTGGTATCTGGCAGGCATCTCTTGCAGATCAGCACATTATTGCAAATACTATAGAAGACATAAAACTTCCAGAGCAAGGAATTATTCTTCTCACGGGGGAAATTGAAAACGATAGAACAAAACCGATAGATCCTCTTTTAAGGGATTGGCTACGCGCAAAATCACAAGAAATGGGTATTCCCCTGCTCATCGAAGCGGATGGCTCGCGTCAAAAACCGCTGAAGGCACCGGCAACACATGAGCCGCCCATACCAGACTTCTCGGATATTGTCGTTCACGTCACCGGGTTAAGCGGCCTTGGCAAATCGCTACTTGAAGAGCATGTACATCGGGCCGAAATTTTTTCGCAATTGAGCGGACTCGCGCTGGGCAATCCGGTCACGCCACAGGCCATCACCAATGTCCTCACCCACTTGCAAGGCGGCTTAAAAAATATTCCGCCTCATGCCAGGCGGATTGCATTACTAAACCAGGCAGATACTCCCGAGCTTGAGTCTCTAGGCGGAAGCATGGCGCAAAATCTACTTGGGCATTTTGACTCGGTCCTTGTTGGTTCGTTACAGCGGGAAATTTTCCACACTTTCGAACACACAGCGGGCATCGTCCTCGCGGCAGGAAAATCCAGCAGATATGGACAGCCCAAACAACTATTGGAGTGGAAAGGGAAATCATTCGTTCGCCATGTGGCTGAGACCGCGCTTCAGGCCGGGCTTGAGCCTGTGGTAATCGTTACCGGCTTTCACCACGCTGAGATCGAATCGCACCTAGCCGACCTGCCCGTGACCATTGTCCACAACCTGGAGTATGAGCTGGGACAAAGCACTTCGATAAAAGCCGGAATTGCAGCCCTTCCACCGAATATAGGCGCAGCTTTATTTTTGCTGGCAGACCAGCCGCAGATCCCCGTTGAAGTTATACGTGCCTTAACCGAAGCACATACTCACGAATTACAAGCCATCCTCGCGCCGCTTGTCCTTGAAGAAAGGCGGGCCAACCCCGTGCTATTTGACCGGGCCGCCTTCCCGGACATCATGCAGTTAACTGGCGATATTGGCGGACGGGCGATCTTCGACAAACATAAAGTCTCCTACCTGCCCTGGCATGACGATATTTTGATCTTCGATGTGGACAAGCCAGAAGATTACGAGCGTCTGAAACATTTAGAAAGCGGGAAGTAGAACGTGGAAAACTCAGAGATTTCTGCGATGATCCTCGCCGCAGGCAAGTCCATGCGCATGGGGCGGCAAAAGATGCTGATGCCCTGGGCGAATACAACTGTGCTTGAGAAAGTCTTGCTGACCTTGCGCAATGCCGATATCGAAGACCTGGTGCTTGTCACAAATTCTGAGATCGCAAGATCAATCACCAATTTTGATGTGCCAGTTGTTATCAACAATGACGGGGAAATGCTTGCCTCGCTGCAACTTGGGCTGCGAGCGGCAAAACCGTCAGCGCGAGCAGCACTCATTTGTCTCGGCGACCAGCCCCAAATTGAGGAAGGAAGCGTGCGAAGCGTCTGCGAAGCATACCAGAAAAGCCGATCAAGGCTGGTGGTGCCGAGCTATCAAATGCGGCGCGGGCATCCCTGGTTGGTGATAAGGGAGCTATGGGAGGAAATCCTTGGGATGCAACCCGGCCAATCAATGCGCGAGTTTCTGAGTGCCCATGCCGCTGAGATCGAGTACGTGAATTTGGATACCGCCACCATTTTGCAGGATCTGGATACGCCTGAAGATTACTTGAAATATAAACCAGCCTTGTGATACACTCGCCACACTTTTGCATCGGGAGCTTATATGAAATATTATGTCATTGTAAATCCAACATCGGGGCGAGGGCTGGGGGAAAAATCCATTCCGCATATCGAAAGCTACTTAAAGGAGAATGGATTTGACTATACACTGGTGAACACCAATGGCGTGTGGCATGCCGCCGAACTTGCCGAGAATGCCGTGCGCGACGGATATGATGTCATTGTGTGTGCCAGCGGCGACGGTACGGTGAATGAGGCCATTAACGGCATCATGCGCGCGAAAAAAGCCGGTCATAATGGGGCAGCCTTTACCGTGTTGGGCATCGGCACCGGCAATGATTTTGCGGGCGGTACGGGCATTCCCACGAACTTGAATGAGGGTTTGAGCGCGTTGAAGCAAAACAAACGCAAGCGGATCGACCTCGGTTTGGTGAAAGGCGGAGATTATCCCGATGGTCGTTATTTCGGCAACGGAATCGGTGTGGGCTTCGACGCGGCGGTTGGCAATGAGGCCATCAAGGTGCGCTGGACGCGCGGGCTGTTGGCGTATCTCATCGGCGTCATCAAGACTGTCTTCCTTTATTACAACCCCGCCCAGGTGGAGATCATTCTGGATGATAATGAGATCATCAAACAAACTTCGTTGATGATCTCGGTAATGAACGGCAGACGCATGGGGGGCGGATTTCAAATGGCGCCCGAGTCGCAAGCGGATGATGGGCTGTTCGATCTTTGTATTGCAGAGACCGCATCCAAGGGACGTATTTTGCAAATGATCCCGCACTTCATCAAAGGGACACAGGCCACCCTGCCGGAGATCCAGATGAAGCGCGCAAAGAAGGTCTCGATTAAATCCCTGGATATGGCCTTCCCGGCCCATGCCGACGGCGAATTCATCTGCCTTGACGGCAAGCATTTGACTCTTGAACTGCTGCCGCAGGAATTGGAAATTGTTTACGCCTAATTCATTATGAAAAAATTTTCCCTCTGGTTGATCACTTTTTTGCTGCGCATTTACTTTCGGCTAACCCTGCGCCTTGACTCGCCGGACATGAGTCAGATCGTTCCCGCTCAGGGCCCTTTGATCATCATTACAAATCATACCGGTCAGGTGGAGGTGCCAGTCTTCGCCACGATGCTCCAGCCGCGAAAGATCACAGGCTGGGGAAAGGCTGAGGCATTCGATAATTTGTTCCTGCGCTGGGTCTTCAGTGCGTGGGATATCATCCCGGTCCATCGCGGCGAGGCGGATCTGACGGCGCTCAAATCTGCATTGAGAATGCTTGAAGAAGGCCGCATCTTCGGCGTCGCCCCGGAAGGGACACGCAACAAAACAGGAATATTGAGGCGCGGACTTCCCGGCGCTGCCATCTTGGCGTTAAAATCCGGCGCACCGGTGTTGCCGATATCGCATTGGGGTGGTGAAGTGTTCTTGAAGAATCTCAAACGCTTCAAGCGGACTGACTTTCACATCCGTATTGGCAAACCTTTCCATGTTAAAGTGGAAGGCAAAGTTACCAGCGAGATGCGACAGGAGATCGTGGATGAGATGATGTATAAGCTGGCAGAATTAATACCCCAGGAATACCGTGGGGTATATGCAGATCTTGAGAGATCGCAGGGGAAATATCTGGAAACGTTGTAATGAAAAAGACTGGCTGGTTAAATAACCAGCCAGTCTTTTTCATCCTCTGATAACGAAAGGTTAAAACTCCACCCCCGATATTCGACCTTGGCCGTCAGGCGTCCATTCCCCTGAAGGAACAGATCTCTAATGGCAAGCTCTGGGCCAAAACCAGCTTGTTTTTGCCAGGTTTGTTTTTGGTCGGCCGAGATATGGATCTCGCCATTTGGCGTTCCACGAAAAAACCTGCCTTTGAATTCAGCCACGGGGAAAACAAAAAAATGCTCCGTAAGCTTCCAAACCGGTACAGATAGTAAAAGTGCAGTCACCCCACCAACCTTAAGAAAATCACGACGGTTCATAAATACTCTCCCAAAAAAATGAATATTAAGATAATATTAGTACAGTTTATCTGATTTGTCCAGCAAGCCTGATTTTCAATGATGCAAACAGGTTTTTGATACAAACCGAGAACGTGCTGATTTAAAAGTGGTCATTTAAACTCCAAAAGGGTTGCCATTTGAGAATTGCATGTAATTTGGTGTTAATCTATCAACCCTTTTTGGGTATTTTTTTTGACTAAGTAATAAAGATATTTTTAAACCCGTTATCAGGCCAAATAAAAATGGAACGGCGGTATCCTTTGGGCACTTATTCCGACACAACAAATCAGATCGATTATCAACTCCGTCCGACTGAGGCTGGTGATGAGCTGTTTTTATTTAATGTATATGCCAGCACCCGTATAGAGGAAATGGCGCTCGTAAACTGGACGGAAGAACAAAAGACCGCCTTCCTGCGCATGCAATTCGATGCTCAGACAAAACATTATCTTGCATATTATCCACACGCAGAATACTACATCATTCTGCGGGAAGGCACCCCGGTTGGGCGGCTGCTGCTCGAGCCCACCA
>JAEURE010000188.1 GCA_016789485.1 Anaerolineales bacterium
AGCAGTGACATCTCTGCCATGTAATAGGCATGTTCATAAGCGGTATCGCCTCCGCCTTCGCCAAGGATGGGTTCGATTAACTCGTTGCCGTCCGTGTCGATGCCAAAGAGAACCTGTTCAGAGAGTGTTTGCATTTCTGCTGCCAATGGCTCCATTTCACTCCCGAAAGACATTTCCTGCAATTGCAATGCCTTTTCAAGGATCTGCTCCGACCAGCCGCGCATATTTTCGATACAGATGACGACGTGTCCGCTGTGTAGCTGGATGGTCTCAGTCGCGTCTGCCGCTTGAGCTGCAAACTGCGCGTGGCTGATCGCTGTTGGAATATATCCCAAGCCATTATCAGGACCGTTCGCCAGCAGACCATATCCATCGCTTAAGTCGGCAATTTGGCCGTCTTCGTTCCAGTCGCGGTATTGAGCGGCATTGCCGCTTCCAACCAGTTGATTGATAATCTCTTCTGTTTTTAAACGAAAGAGTTCCTCATTATTATCTTTCAATGCCTGGTTTAGCGCGATGACGGAATTGTCAATTTCGTCCGCCGTATACCATAATCCCTGAATCAGTGCTTCGCCGTTTGGTGCGCCATGAAAGGATACCAATAAATGCCGCACGTGGATCAATGCTTGTGGGGGAAATACGGAGGAAGCCACAACATCCCCGGATGATTCATTTGGATTTGGATCGTTATCCGATTCAACCGTAACTTCGAGCTGGTCAAACAATGCAAGGATATTTTCCTGCTCCGGGTGATTAAATACCAGTTGACCATCGCCGTTGTCGTTCATTGTGATCGAACCTACGTTTCGCCTTCGTTCTCCGCCTTCTGCAAGGTACCAGGCTTCATAATGTGTGCCCGATTTTGGTTTGGGCACACTTGATAGAATAATGGTGGTTCGATCCATCACGGCGTTGAAATCTGTAAAGGCGACGCGCCCCACAGGCTGGTTGATATCCTGTCTACCGGGCCAAAAGATGAAGAAGGCGAGCCCAATCACTGCAAGAACGCCGACCCCGATCCAAATGCGGGGAAAGGCAGGCTTTGTTTTTGTTTCAGGTTTGGAGATAGGCGCTGCTGTGGAATTAAGGGTCTTTATCGAAACGGTCTGTCCGTTAAAGACGGCAGTGAATTCATCTGCCAGCTCTTTTGCTGAATCATATCGAAGAGCAGCGTCTTTGGATAAAGCTCGGTTGATGACGGCTTGCAAGTCTTTGGAAATCCCCTGAATGGGCGGGGGAGGTTCGTTCAGGTGTTTCATCAAAATGCCAAACGATGACTCCGCCTCGAACGGCACAGTGCCTGCCAGCATTTCGTAGAGCAGCACACCAAGCGAGTAGATATCTGTTTTTCGTCCCACTTTGTCGCCGCGCGCCTGTTCGGGGCTCATGTAGGCTGGTGTTCCGGAGACAGTACCTGTTGAGGTTTGGATGGATGTATCCAGCAGGCGGACCAGACCGAAGTCAGTAAGAACCGGTTCCACATCTTCCGGTAAAGGTTCGTCAACGTTCACATATCCAGAAGCCGAGCGCAGTAAAACATTGGCAGGCTTGATATCCCGATGAATGATATTTTGACTGTGGGCATAATCAATGGCGGAAGCCAGCGCCGAGAGGATATGAGCGATCATCCTCATTGAAAGTTTTTCTTCTTTTTTGTGCAGGGCTTTGAGATAGCTGCCTAGGGAAGTGCCGTCCACCAATTCCATGATGAGGCAGGGCTGACCTTCGACAAGGTCATAATCATACATTTGAATGATGTTTGGATGGCGCAGCCCGGCAACCACTCGCGCTTCACGTTCAAAACGCATTCTTGTTTCAGGGTCGCCGTCCACGTGGTCGCGCATGATCTTAACCGCCACCTTGCGTTTGAGGGTGGTATGTTCACCAAAATACACTTCGGCCATTCCACCGCGAGCGATCATTTCGCCGATCTGTACTTTGTTAAGAGTTTTACCAGTCCATAATGGCATTCGCAGATTATACCCGATAGTATAATTCAACGAATTTCAAGGAGATTTAAATGCCTATTGCGCTCGAAAATGTTTTGCATGAATATTTACAGTCAGGAAATTTAAAGGTATCGGCGGCTGAATCGTGTACGGGTGGGTTGGTTTCGCACCGCATCACCAATGTGGCTGGTTCGTCCTCTTATTTTCCCGGCGGGATCGTTGCTTATTCGTATGAAGCCAAGGCTAATTTGCTCGGCGTTTCATGGGATACGTTGAACACACATGGCGCCGTCAGTGAAGAGACGGTCCTGGAGATGGCGCGCGGCGTGCGTAAAGCGTTTGAATCTGACATTGCCGTATCCATCAGCGGCATTGCAGGCCCGGGCGGCGGCACGCCTGAAAAGCCGGTTGGCACAACCTGGCTGGGACTTTCCACGTCAACGGGCGATTGGGCAAGGCATTTTTTGTGGGACGGCGACCGTGAAGAAAATAAACATCATTCCTCCGAAGCCGCTTTGCAATTTGTCATTGATTATCTGGAGGGAAAATTGAAATGAAAACGATTGTTCTTATCTCAGCCATTGCCGAGTGGAAGGCAGTTAAGGAAATATTCCCACAGCTTGAAATTGTAAACTCTGCCTACGGCGAATCCGCAAAATTAAATCTCGCTGGTTATGACTTGAAGCTTTACCACAGTGGATGGGGCAAGATCGCTTCCGCTGGCATGATGCAATATGTTGTTGACCATGACCAACCCGACCTTGTTGTTAACCTTGGCACTTGCGGCGGGTTTGAAGGTTTGGTTGAGCAGGGCGATGTGATTCTTGTGGAGCGGACTTTCATCTATGACATTGTTGAATTGATGGGCGACCTCAACATCATTGATTATTACGCCTCGAACCTTGACCTAAGCTGGTTACCCCAACCTTATCCACATCCCGTACGCCCTGGCATAATCGCTTCCGCCGACAGCGACCTGCCCCCAAATAAAATTGCCTCCCTTAAAGCCTATGGTGCCATTGTCGGGGATTGGGAGTCTGGCGCGCTGGCATGGGTAGCGGCGAAGAACAAACAAAAATTATTGATCCTGCGCGGCGTTTCAGACCTGGTCAGCGAAGAGGTTGGGGAAGCCTACGACAACCTGGCGCTCTTTGAAGAACGTACCAAGGAAGTGATGCGTACGCTGTTCGCTCAATTGCCGGATTGGTTGAAGAGTATCGAGGCGGGATAATCTCGCCTCCTTTTTATCTGGAAGATGTGGTGGAAGGAGTATGAACTGCATCTACAGCGCAGCGAAAACCTAGATCTCCGCTGCGATTGTAGTCTGGAGATACATGGTTTCTAAAAGCTGAACGTACTTCATCTGCAGGTTGAAAATATGCTCCGCCGCGCATGACACGTCTGGTTCCTTCGTTTGGTCCTGTTGGGTTGATCGAAGATGATCTTCGGTAATAATTTTCATCGTACCAATCCGCTACCCACTCCCACACATTACCCGCCATATCCATTGCATTATATGGACTTGCTCCAGATGGAAAACTCCCAACAGGCATTAAGCTTAAATTATTTTTATCGAAATTTAGAAGTTCAGATGTTGGTTCTTGATCTCCCCATGGATAGATTCGTCCATCAACGCCTCGGGCCGCCTTTTCCCATTCAGCTTCTGTTGGTAATCTTCGCCCGACCCATTCACAATAAGTTTGTGCATCGAACCAGGTGATATACGTAATAGGATGGGTGGCTGTTTGGGGATTTTTATAGTGATCTGTGGGTGCAGTGAATCCGTCCGATAATGGATATTTGCATGGTCCAAACTGCACGCACGTGTAATACATTGCGTTGATAACTTCTGTTTTGTCGATCCAATAATCATCAAGGAATACATTATGAGCGGGGCTTTCGTTTTCATAGTCGTTGTTGCTTCCCATGATAAATTCACCAGCTGCAACAAAGATGATCTCTATACCGTCTTTGGGAGAGACTTGTACAACGGGAATAGGGGTATTAATTGGGGTTGGTTCACTTGACATGGGGATGCGATAGATCGTGTTGCAGGCAAGGCTTGCCAGCGCTAAAGTGGTGATTGATGAAATTATTTTGAGCAAGGGTATATATCTCATTTAACCTCCTGTGATGTAAAACAACGCCTCCATTATATGATAAATGAAGGCGCTGCATGGTACTGTTTTTTTTGTAAAAGGATTACTGCGCAGGATTCAAAACCCTTCCGATGAATAAAATCTGCCCACTTACTTTATCGCGAATAATAAAGATGAAGGGACGATCAACCAGCAGAGATGTCTCCCACATGGGAGCGCCGGCAGCTTCCATGATAACGGCAGTTGCAGCAGCAGCCTCTGTCCCTTCCTCGTCCACGGCTACAAAAGCCTTGTGGATGACATCCCCAATGAACAAATCCTTTTCGCCGGTCATGCCTGAAAAATCCGCGGTAGAGGCGTCAAAAGCATCCACCATGCCTAATTGATGGAGCGCGTCAGACAAGCTGAAAGAACTCTCAAATTTAAATTTGGGGAGATTTAACATCAGGGATGTCTGGTTCATGTTCCCGACAATTTCATTGAACATATCAGCCGTCAAAGCGGATTCAATTTCTTCGAATTTGCCTTCATCCGGAACAATGATATCCATGGCGGCAGTATCGCCAGCATATGGAAGTTCAACGGCAGCGTAGCCTTCTCCCTCCGTATAGGGAATGAACATTCCCTGTCCCATCATGGGAACATCCACCTGACTCCCGTCCAACAGGTGGAAAGGAATTTGGCGCGTATTGTTTGCATCGAACTGATCCAGCCAATCTGCTTTGAAATAAATGGCATTGACCAAAACCATGCGTGTGTCGGATGTGACCGAACCATCGGGTAATAGATCGTTGATCTTGTCTTCTGTCCGATCGCTGACCCAGTTGTTGATCGTGAGACGTTCGTCATTGGACTTGTTTTTGAAATCAGCAAGGTTGATCCCAGCACCATAATTAACGGCAATGGTATCCAGGAACTCGGGCAGGAATGTAAACGTCTGCTCGGCCCAGACGGCGTTGGCAATGTTCAATTGCAGAGGCTCCAGATCTTTATCCAGGTTGATCGGTTCCTTTTCCAACTCAAGGTCCAGAGCATTGAAGGATGCATGTAATTCGTTTTGCGATGCAAAATGTAATGTCTGCGCCATTTGTGCTTCGGTTTCGCTGCGAGCCCCGGCGTACGTCATTGCCAGGGCAAGGGACATGCTGTACGGAGACAGGATCAAATTCCCGTTTTCAGAACGAAGCGAATGATAGATATCCAGAGCGAAGGCATTATTTCCGTCCACGAGATTCTTGATGTCGTCCCTGCTGGCGGATGGATTTGTCTCGCGGCGTTTGTTTGATTCTGTGGAGACGATGGACGCGGACGGTGAACATGCAACAAGGGCAGTGTTCATCAGGATAACGATTGATAATAATTTGAAAAGGATCGTTTTCATTTTTTCTCCTGTGGATCATGTTTCCAGTTTCACTTCCATTGAGACATTATCCATGCTGTCACGATAGCTCGGAATTTCATAAAACCCAAGCTGTGTATAAAATTCAATTGCGCGTCTTTGTCTTTGACTGGTTTGCAGCCGAACTTTTTTGTAGCTGTGTGTACGCGCGAAATCCAACAGACGCGTAACAACCTGATAGCCGATTCTTTGACCGTGATATTCCTCAAGCAGCCAGAGGCGTTTCAACTCGGCTGTTTGTTCTTCGAGTTTTTTTATCGCGCCTGTGCCAACCAATCGGCTTCCATCCATCACTACGAGGAACAACCCGCGGTTCTCGCTATACTCTTGCTGAAAATTATCCACGTCGAGTAATTCGCCTTCTTCTTCAAGTATCTGGTA
>JAEURE010000189.1 GCA_016789485.1 Anaerolineales bacterium
AGGACGGGCACAATGAGTTCACGATGGATGGGCGCGTGCCCCTCCGGTAATCCTTTACGATGAGGCAGGTTGGCGTAGTCGTTATGGATTACCGGCTCACGGGTGTAGACGCACTCCGCCCATACGCCCGCCTCCTCCACAGGGTAATGAGAACCTTTGCCTTCAGCGGTACACATGTGATTCAGAGTATTGCTGGACCACATCTGCAGATGAAGCGTCTTTTGATCTTCTTGTAAAAAATGAGCAAAACCGATCTGGCTGCCTGTCAGGGCCTCAGCTTCATCCAGCGCTTTTTGAAGAAGGCCATCCAGGTCATATGTGTCTGCGGCCTCGCTGATGCGCAGCCGGGCATGCAGCAGCGCGGAAATCCGCTTACGGTCACTGATATCCACCACCACGGCACGGCATTCTTCCCCTCCCTCAAAGCAGGTGGATTCGATCTGCACCCATTTTTCACTGTTCAAAAGCTTCAATTCACAGATCTGCCTGCCTGTGCTTGATAAAAGCCTTTCATGGAAATTATAAAAAGCAGGCAGGGACTCGTCCGAAATAAAAGCCGCCAGTGTTTGATAGGTCAATTTTCCATAGTCAGCACTCAGCAAATCAGCTCCGGGCAGGTTTGCCCTGAGAAAGGAGCCGTCGCGTGCCAGCGTAAAATAACCAACCGGGGCAAAGTCATATAGATCGGTATATTGACGATACACTTCTGCGGTTTCCGCGTGGATCCGCATCAGCTGCTCGTTCTGTTTCTCCAGCTCAAGCTGTTTTTCCTTCATTTGGTGAATCATTTGCAAAAGATCAGTCGTCTGCAAGGACTGGTCTATTTCCTCCCGTTTATTCGACATATTTCCTGTCTTATCGTCTAATTGATCTTTTGACTGCTTTTCCATAAAAACTCCCATTCAGACAAGCGAACGCTGTTGTGCAGCTAGTTTCTCCTCCGATTCTTTTATATGCTGGGATGAATAGATTTGTTTTATGAACCGTAATTTTCCCTAGCCTTAATCCTAGTATAGCATCTTTGTCGAGCCAAAGGGATTACAATATTGATAATCTCAATCAAAGGAGTCGCATATATGACCATCATCCTTGACGGTTCTTCCCTCACAGTCGAAAAACTGGTTGCCATAGCCCGTTTTAATGAAAAAGTTGAACTTGCCCCCGAAGCCCTCGAACGCATTAAAGTCTGCCGCGCCATGCTGGAAGAGAAGCTTGCCAACAAGGAAATCATGTATGGCACGAACACCGGCATCGGCGAGTTCTCCGAGACGATGCTCAACGATGAGCAGGTAAAAGAGTTCCAGAAATATCTCATCTATAACCATGCCGCAGGCATTGGCGACCCTGCGCCAATCGAACATGTCCGCGCGGCGCTGACGGGACGTATCAACGTTCATGCCCACGGAAATTCGGGCTGCAGGCCTGAGATCACACTCACCATGGTGGAGATGCTCAATAAAGGCGTTACCCCAGTCGTTTGTCAAAAAGGATCGGTGGGTGCAAGTGGCGACCTGGCTCCGATGGCGCAAGCTGCACTACTGCTCATGGGCGAAGGCGAAGCTTTTTATAACGGCGAACAGCTGTCAGGTAAGGAAGCGATGCGGCGCGCTGGCATCCAGATTCCCGGCTTGCAGGCAAGGGACGGTCTCGCTGCAATCAATGGTTCCAATCTGCTGACTGCCATGTCTGCACTGCACATCTACGATATGGAACGCTTCCTGAAACAGGCGGAGATCGCCGCGGCGATGTCCATTGAAGCGCTGCTTGGAAACATGAAACCGTATAACACCAAACTGCATGAATTGCGCGGATTCAAGGGCGCGGTCACCTCTGCAAAAAATATTGCAAAAGTGGTTGAAGGTTCTGATTTGACGACAGGTAGGATGAAAACAAAAGTGCAGGATGCCTACTCGATGCGTTCGACGCCGCAAGTGATCGGCGCGGCTCGCGATGCGATTGCGTATGCGCGTTCACAGGTTGAAATTGAGTTAAACGGCGTGGGCGATAACCCGATCTTCGTCCCTGAAGATAAATTAGCGTTGACAGGCGCAAACTTCCAGGGCTCGCCTGTTGCGCTTCCGATGGACATGGCTGGCGCGGCGATCACGATGGTGTGTGTTTTATCCGAACGCAGACTCAATCGTTTGACCAATCCCGCGCTTTCTCAGGGACTGCCTGATTTTCTCGCCCATGAGCCTGGCTTCTACTCTGGCTTGATGCTTAGCCAATACACTGCCGACCATTTGATCGTTGAGCAAAGGATATTATCCACGCCTGCTTCGATCCAATCCATCCCCGCCGCCGCAGATCAGGAAGACTTTGTTTCGATGGGAATGAATACCGCGTTAAAGAACGGACAGATCCTTGATAACGCGTTTGGCATTTTGGGAATCGAATTCATGGCCGCCGCACAGGCGCTTGACTTCCGCGAGTTCACAGCCGGGGCGGGTTCGCTCAAGGCGCGTGAAGTGATTCGCAGATATGTGGATCACCTTGAAGTAGACCGCCCGCTGTACAGCGACCACAATAAGATGAAAGCGTTAGTGAAATCGGGTGAGATATTGTCGGAAGTAGAAAGAACAATTGGGGTTTTGGGGTAGACCCGCGTGTAAAAAGCCTATCAAAATGGTCATTTTTTGGGTTTTGACAAATTTCAAAAATTGTGTAAAATAAGTGCGTTCCAATCAGGGTGCCCCCCTCACCCTGGTTGGAATATTTTTTTATCTGCTTTCAAAGCAAAATTTTTTCACGGTGGGCTAACTGTAAATTCTTTCTTCGGCTCAGAATCTATTCCAACCACTTCATTGCCCCGTTCCCTGCCCACCTTCCGCTTGCCATACATGCAGTGATCAAATAACCGCCCGTCGGCGCTTCCCAGTCCAGCATTTCCCCGGCGCAAAATACACCGGGGAAATTTTTCAACATCAAATTTTCATCCAGCGACTCAAACATCACGCCCCCCGCGCTGCTAATGGCTTCATCCAGCGGACGCGCCGCAATTAATGGCACAGGCAAATTTTTGATATAAAACGCAATCCGTTCCATGTTCGTGAAATCATCCTTCGGCACGAACTCGCGCAGCAAACCAGCCTTCACACCTTTTATCCCGGTTGTCTTTTCCAAATGGCTCGCCATCGAACGCGACCCGCGCGGCTTCAATAACTTTTCGATCAACTGCATTTCGGTTTTATCGGGAGCAAGATCCAATGTCATCACGGCTTTTCCGTTCGCCAAAATTTCATCACGCATCATCGCCGAAGCCGAATAGATCAAACTCCCTTCCACGCCGTCTTTTGTCACAATAAACTCGCCCTGTTGATGGAACTCTCGGAACGTCAGCACCACAGGCTTGATCGGCTGACCGTCAAACTTCTCACTGAAAAAAGGACTCCATGCCACATCGAATCCGCAGTTGGACGGTTTCAACGCCTCTACCTTGACCCCGGCCTGTTCCAGCCAATGAACCCATTCTCCGCTCGAACCGAGCCTTTGCCAACTCCCGCCCCCAAGCGTCAATATCACTGCATCTGCTGTGACGCTTTTGATTCCGCCCGGCGTTTCAAACTTAAGCGACCTGTCTTCATTCCATCCAACCCATTTGTGGCGCAAATGAACATTCACTCCCGCTTCATCCAATCTCTTTAACCAGGCCCTCAACAAAGGGCTGGCTTTCATCTCATTCGGGAACACCCTTCCCGATGTGCCAACAAAGGTTTCCACGCCAAGTCCGCGTGCCCATTCGCGCAAGTCATCGGGTGTGAATTTGGATAACCACTTTTCGACTTCCTCTTTTCGTTTTCCATAGCGTGAGACGAATTTCTCGAACGGCTCGGAGTGAGTCAGGTTTAATCCGCTCTTGCCAGCCATCAAAAATTTTCGTCCCAACGACGGCATGGAATCGTACACATCCACGCTCACGTGGTTCTCACTCAACACTTCTGCGGCCATCAATCCCGCAGGGCCGCCGCCGATGATCACTGCCGATTTCATTGGGATGCCGCCGCTTCCAATGCGAGTCTTTCCTGCGAGGCATTTCCCGCAAGGTAAACCAAGACGGCTCCTACTACAAATAAAACAATGTTTAGGAGGAAAGGAAGACCTTTATCAAGAGTGGAGAGAGTTCCGGCGATCCAGCCGAATGGGGAAGTGATCAGGATGATGCATACATACATGATGGATTGGATGCGGGCGCGCTCCGTTGGATCGATTGTCAGTACAACCATTTTATCCATGAGCGGGTTGACCGCCGCGAGACAACACGCTTCCAAAAACACACTGATGATGAGAATGAAATAGCTCCGGTCAGGCGCGGTGATCAAGATCACATTGCTGATCACAAAGCCGAGAAAACCGAGGGTTAGCGGCAGTTTGAAATGCATCTGACTAATGCGCGGCATGATCACGAAGAAAAAGAACAACATCACCGCTGATTTAACGAATGGGAAAACCGCCAGGTTTTGGGCTGGAATATGCAGCCTTTCCGTTACGATAATGGGCCAGAAACTTCCGCTGATGAGTGTGGTTATGCTGATCACGAGCATGATGCCCGCCGTGTAAAGTGTTTGTGGCGTGCGAAGCAGCTGTTGTAGAACTCCGCGGTATTCTCGCAGTACACTGAAAGCGCTCTGATGGCGTGTCGCATGCCTGCGGATTTTTCCCTGTCCCGTCTCTTCCGTCATCCGATATGTGGTAATTGCCTTTACAGTGAACATGACTGCCGCAAAAATGTACAGTCCGCGTATGGTTGGTATCAATGAAAAGACGCCGATCAATATGCCCGCTAGCGGCGCAATAAAACCAACCATCACATTGGCTATGTGGATCCAGGTATAGATGTCAACCAATTGATTTTGGTCGGCGTCTTCCACCAGCAGGCAGCTCCAGGAATTGAGTGTGATCCGCCAGAAGCTGTTCATAATGCCTGCCGCCAGAAAATACCAAAAATTCTGTGCGAATGCGGAGATAAGCGCTGGAATGCTCCACGCCAGGATATCGAAGATCAGAGTTGTGAGCCTGCGTCCCAATTTGTCAGTGACTACGCCGCTCAATAATGCCAGGAAGATCTGAAAGCCCCAACTGACACTGACGATCAATCCAATCTGCTTATCCGATAGACCCAGCGCGATCATATAAATTGAAACATAAGGAGAGTATAAATTGAAGGGAATCCCCCACAATGGTTCAGTGTAAACACAACCGCGCGGATTTCCACGCAGGCTTCTTAAGGTAGTGATTAACGAGTGATCGTTCAAGATGCAGGCTCCATGTTCAAGATAAGTGATTATATAATACCAACGGTCACAAATTGCGATTTCGCCTTTCTGAAAAAGTGCAATTTGTGACCGTGCTGGGTATAAAGAGAAAACTCCTGAATGGCTCAGGAGTTTTCTCTTTTCGCTAGATTGATGTTATATCTTATCTTTCCACACTGAGCACTCCGCCCAATGCATTCAACTTGAGCGTCCATACACTGCCTATCTGGTATTGCTGGAACTCACTGACGGTGCCTGGTGTGTAGGCTTCCTGTCCGTCGGGAGTGCTGAAATAAACGGTTAATACCTCTGAGGATGTACCCAGGCGTTGCTCGCCAAAAATACTGGGGTTTTCGTAGACGGGATTTAGGTCGTTTCCTTCCAGTGTATAAGTCTGGATGGTAGTCCATTCATCCACGGTGTAACTGCAATATTGCTGTGTTTCTGTGTGGCATTCTTCCACCACCTCGGCGAAGCCGTTGCCACGGTCAACCGTTTTTTCTTCACAGACTTCCCGATTGTCATCATAGCAGGAGACATTGTAGGCGTTTGAAGGC
>JAEURE010000018.1 GCA_016789485.1 Anaerolineales bacterium
GCTGCGCGTGGTTGGCAGCGAGGGACACCAGCCGCCAGCGTTGACACCAGGAATGACAGCAGCGCGAACAACGTCCCTGTTTTCAACGGATATGCTGTTGACCCTAGGACGATCATCGATAAGGGCGGATGTTAAAAAGACAGGCAAACCGTTTACATTTGTATAAACTGTGACGAAGGCAAAATTACCAGTGCCGCCATAATTCTCAACAAAGATTGCCGCGGCTTCATCCACACCGTCGCCAGTCAAATCACCGATTGAAATGAAATCAGCCAGCAATCCTGCGTAAGCGAAATCCATGGTGGTGGCATCAGTGCCCTGCTGATATTGTCCATTGGTTAATTGGATGACTGCGTGGTCGTCACGCGCTCCAAGCTGGTACTGTGCGTTTCTGATCTGCTCCGCCGTCAGCCCAGCCAACGGGATAGGAACTGTCGCTTCAACGGGAGCAATTGTCGGTGTGGAAGAGGCGGGTGAGATTAATCCACAGGCGAGCGCTGTCAAAGGCAATAACAGTAAAAATCTTAAGGGACTATTGGAAACCAAGTCCATCCTCCATCCGTAGTTTTATAAAGTGTGCGGCGGTTGGTAGGGCTGGTGGTCACAACCCAACCGGTGGATAAATTTGCAAAGCTCATATCAGTGAGGGATTCGCCAAAAGCAATATCAGGGACAATAATATCGAACGAATTCGCCGCATCCTTCGTAACGTAGAACTGGTTGTTGTAATAGAAAACCATTTCCTGCGGGGACACGATCTCCAGCTTGCCCGAGTTCGGAAGCGTTGCAGGAGCAGGATCCCATGTCTGGCCGCCATCATTGGTGGTGTAAAAGATGGTTTCAAAGGATTTTGATGTCAGACGAATCGCGAGAAATCCCTGGGTGGGCGAAAGGAATTTAATTTGCTCAATTGTCAACTCGCTGCTCTGCGCTTCTTCCGGCAGCATCATGCTGACTTGCGACCATGTCCTTCCGCTGTCATCGGTGCGGAATAAATAAGTGGAGCCCGAAGAATAAACTACGCCTCCGATCCAGGCAGTGTTCATGTTGAGCGGAGCAAGCATTACCTTGATACCACCTAATGGAAGAGTATCCCCCGCGCCGTCAAGGTTTGGGTCGTTGGTGTAGGTCCGAGTCCAGGTTTTGCCGCCATTGTTGGTCTGAAATACAGAGACCGCCATTGAACCGGCGCCCACGCCAAGGTCTGCCATCATCCAGCCATTATTCACATCCATAAATTCCATGTCGCCAGCACTAAAAGGGGTTTCGAAAGATTCCCATGTAAGCCCGCCATCGGAGGTGCGATAGAGGGTGCCTCCATTGGGATAATTATTCGGGTCTACGATCTGAACCCACGCATGAGATCTATCGAGAAAGTCAGTAAACACTGAATAGCCAACATCCGTCAATCCGGACGGAGTGACGTTATACCAGGTAACGCCGCCATCATTGGTGCTGACAACTTCGGTTTCGGTGATACCCCAGCCGTACACTTCATCCATCATTTCGATAAAAATAATGGACGGAGATTCAACCAACGGTGCATTAATTTCATCAGGCAGCGGGGTGGCTTCGGGGGCCGATGCTGATTGAACAGCAGCCTGCGATTCAGTAGCGGTGGCTTCGACCAAAACCGCTTCTGTTGCGGTTGGCTCAGGTAATAAACCAGCCTCAGTCGCAGTTGCAGGGGCGGCACAAGCGCTCAGCAGGGAAAGCAGAAAGAGGAAAGAAAAAATTCTTTTCATTGGATCTCCAAAAAACATCGTCAAAAGTCGAACTTCATACATGAAGATTGACTTTCAACCTAAACAAGGCTTTCGATAATCGTTGCTTCGCCCTGCCCCACGCCCACACAGAGGGTCGCAATACCATATTTCACATTGCCGCGAATTTTCATCTCATGTACAAGAGTTGTAACAAGGCGCGCGCCTGAACAGCCAAGGGGATGTCCAATGGCAATGGCACCGCCGTTAACGTTGACAATCTCAGGATCAAGTTCCAGGTCTTCCACCACAGCCAGAGATTGAACAGCAAAGGCTTCATTAATTTCAACAAGCCCAATATCTTTAATTTTCAAGCCAGCACGCTCCAGAGCTTTCTTCGTCGCAGGAATAGGTCCATACCCCATCACACGCGGAGGCACACCAGCCGAGGCAGATGTCACGATGCGCGCAAGCGGTTTAAGATTCAGCGCTCTGGCTTTTTCTTCGCTCATGATCAAAAGCGCAGATGCGCCATCATTTAATCCAGACGAATTTCCAGCGGTAACAGTTCCCCCGTCCTTTTTGAAAGCAGGCTTGAGTCTGGCAAGACTTTCCATGGTTGTATCACGACGCGGACGTTCGTCCGTATCCACAATTTTCGGTTCGCCTTTTTTCTGTGGAATAGAGATGGAGACAATTTCCTGCTTGAAACGACCGGAGTCGATTGCGGCAATCGCATGTTGATGGGAACGAACGGAAAATTCATCCTGTTTTTCACGGGTAATATGCGGACGTTCTGCTGCAATATTTTCAGCGGTCTCGCCCATCGACTCTGTACCATACATCTCTTTCATTTTAGGATTTGGATATCGCCAGCCAAGCGCCGTGTCATATGCTGTAAGATTGCCGAAGGAAAAACCCGCCTCTGCTTTTGGAAGTGAATAGGGTGCGCGACTCATCGATTCGACTCCCCCTGCAATATAGACGTCGCCTTCTCCCGATTTAATGGCGCGTGCCGCCATGTTGACGGCATTCAAGCCTGAAGCGCACAGGCGATTCACAGTGACGCCGCCCACTTGCAGCGGCAGACCAGACAACAGCGTCGCCATGCGCGCCACATTACGATTATCTTCACCAGCTTGATTCGCGCATCCCAAAAAAACTTCTTCAACAAGTGCAGGGTCAAAATGATTGCGCTCAAGGATCGCTCTGATCACATGCGCGGCCATATCATCGGGGCGGACGGAGGAAAGAATCCCGCCTAATGCTCCTATCGGTGTGCGGACGGCGTCGATAATAACAGCGTTTACAGCTTTAGACATGTATGAACCTCTGGTTAAGATGAAGCAAAAAATTGATCGTACAATGGCGTTCGGAGATAGACAATTCCAAATTCATCCTGATAAAGCAGGGTATAGCCTGCCACCGTACCGTTGAGAACATCGTTGTAGAACTGAACAGTCAATGCAAAATCGGGGTCGGATGCGGTTTCCAATTGACCGGGCTGGGTATAGTCGTACAAATGTTGTTTATTCAGAATCAACACATCAGGATTGTTTTTGAGGGCAACCTCGTAATCCGACACACCCCATTTGAAATGGTCCTCGTATCTTGGGGCATTGGGCACGTACATCATTACGTCCCGAAAGATAATGAGCTGGCGGTCCAGAACAATTTTTGAAAGATAATCCTTTTCGATCTTTGCATAAAATTGGAGACTGGAGCTGGTCTCTTCGCGGTGAAGGTTCTCGGTATAAAGTTCCACATCCCGCCCAAGGCTGTAAAAGATTTGCGCCCCTACAATGGCCACACCGACAAGGGTCAAGCCAAGGCGCAGTCCACTCTTTTTAAGATAATCACCTATCGGATTGAAAAATTTCTCTGGGGCAAAAAAGGCGAAGTAGGCAGGCAGGGCTGAAAATACGGGAAGCAGGATCGGGATGGGAAAATGCTTGGCACGGATCACCAAAGCAAAAGCAATGTAGATCATGAACGGGAATGACCAAAGCATGATCAATTGATTATGGCGTTGTCTTTCTCCCTTAAATGCCGCAATAATCAATGCCACGATTGCAAATAAAACAAAAATGAGCAGGCCATACCATTTTTCAATGACCTGCAGCCAAAGCAAAGGACTATTGTTATAAGCGACGATAAACCCGCTATCCATGGCTTCATGAAGGTCAGATTGAGTCTTCCAGGCAAATTTTCTTTCAGATGCCCAGAACAGGAAGGGATTTGCCAGCACGAAAGTGGCGAACATAATGGTGACGAAAGAAGCGGCGACAGTCAACGCCTTACGAGTATCGATCCGCCCCTGACGCCAGCCGAGGAAAATGTAATAGGGAATTGCGAGAAAGAAAAATAAGCCGATGAGTTTGGTCGCTACTGCAAATCCGCAAAACAATGCCGCCCAATAAAAATTCTTTCCAAACCGCAGATCATCTCTATCAAGAAAGAGAAAGGTCAAGGCAATGAATAGGAAGACCAGGCTGTCAGGATGAATCCACATATTGTTGAAAACAACAGCAGGGACGGAGAGCAAAAACAAAAATAGAAAAACCGACTTAAAATAAGACTCGAACCTTGTCTGCAAATAGACAAGGATGGTCACGGCGGCGATCATCGGGAGTGTGCTCACAAACTGACGTAAAAGCAACATGTTAATCGAGACATTTTCCAAGCCAATCAGCAATTTAACGGGCAGTAGCACAAGCGCGGAATACCCATAATATGGAAAGCCAAAATAGTAGTGTTGATAGGCAAAGATCCTATATAGGGTTTGAGAAAGCGTATTGCGGATCTCCAGGCGGCGTATCACATGTGGATACTGGGCAGGTTCATCCTGTTCAAAGATAAAGGTCATATTGAAATCGCGCGCGCCCGTGGAATTTGGGGACCAAAACAAAAGAAAATAACCCACCCCGATCAAAAGCAAAAGCAGAAAGACAGATGTACTCTTTTTCATTAAAAAACGAACTCCTTGATATTTCGCTTAAAAAGTATTCTTGATTCTACCATCTATAAACCTGACGGCGACACAAATAAGTCTTCAGTAAAATCTGGATTCTTTAGCGATTATACCTTTCCAAAATGGATGATATTCGGCACCCCCTTACATGACGCTTGGCACTACACGCCTCCTTCCGAAAACGACATAATGAGGATGGTGAAGAAATTCACCAAATAATGTCTAACTTCTCGAATAAAGAAAAGAGGAGCCTCAATGGCAGCAAAAGGTTGGATCGAAGTAAGTGATACCTACTGTAAGGGATGTGAGTTGTGTATCAGCGCATGTCCACAGGATGTGATGGAACTCAATATGTCACGCCTAACCCCCAAGGGATACCACCCCGCGCACACGTTCAAAGACGGCTGCACGGGGTGCGCTATTTGTGCCGTGGTTTGTCCTGACGCGGCAATTACTGTTTATCGTGAAGTAACCAAGGTCAACACGCCTGTTACGGCGTAATTTTGGAGAAACGAATGCCAAAAGAATTATGGAAAGGCAACGAAGCCATCGCAGAAGCCGCTGTCCGCGCGGGATTGGAAGCGTATTTTGGATATCCCATCACCCCGCAGACAGAAGTGCTTGAATATCTTTCGCGCCGCATGCCCGAACTCGGGCGTGCTTTCGTGCAAGCCGAATCGGAACTCGGCGCGGTCAATATGGTGTACGGCGCCGCCTGCACTGGCGTGCGCGTGATGTCCTCTTCTTCATCCCCGGGCGTGAGCTTGATGATGGAAGGTTTATCATATATCGCAGGGACCGAAGTGCCCGCAGTTCTCGTCAACGTGATGCGCGGCGGGCCGGGTCTCGGCAACATTGCGCCCGCGCAAAGTGATTACAACCAGGCCGTGCATGGCGGCGGACACGGGGATTATCCGCGCATTGTGCTGGCTCCCGCCTCCGTTCAGGAAGCGATTGACCTCACCGTCCTTTCATTTGACCTCGCAGAAAAATATCGAATGATCACCATGCTCATTTTGGATGGCGCCATCGGCCAAATGATGGAACCTGCCGAAATGCCAGAGATGAAGCCTGTACATCGTCAGGACTTTGACTGGGCCACCAATGGCACCATGGGAAAACGCGAACGTCGTTTGCTCACATCCATTTATTTGAATCCGCTGGATGAAGAACAAACCAATTTACGTTTGCTCAATCGTTGGAAGGAAGTGCAAGCCAACGAAGTACGTTACAAGGAATATTTCATCGACGATGCCGAGATCGTGATCGTCGGTTTTGGAACTGCGGGACGCGTTGCACTTTCGGCAGTCCGCACGGCACGCGAACAGGGCATCAAGGTTGGGCTTTTAAGACCGATCACCGTCAGCCCGTTCCCAACTGAAAGGCTGAGCCAGCTCACAGGTCAGGCACGAGCGTTTTTAGTCACCGAAATGAATATGGGCCAAATGCTGGATGATGTCCAATTGGCAGTGCGCGGACGAGTTCCCGTTGAATTTTATGGGCGTCCCGGCGGCGTCGTTCCATTCCCGGATGAAATCCTGAACGAGATCAAACGCATCGCTTCTTCGCCGACAGCTGATCACACAGATGCAAGAGACGCCTGGCTGACGCGTATGACTGAGCGAGTTTAAGAGGTAATGATGACGACACCTGCAAATAATCTTGTTTACGAAAGACCCGAAGCATTTACCGAAACACCAACGCATTACTGCCCAGGCTGTACGCATGGCGTGGCACATCGTCTGGTTGCGGAAGTGTTGGAAGAGATGAACATCACCGACAAAACCATTGGTGTTGCGCCTGTGGGATGTGCGGTATTCGCGTACAACTACTTTGATGTGGACTTTGTGGAAGCGCCGCACGGACGCGCTCCCGCAATGGCAACAGGCGTGAAGCGCGTTTTGCCAGACCGCGTGGTATTCACCTACCAAGGCGATGGCGACCTGGCTTCCATCGGTATGGGTGAAATTGTCCACGCGGCGGCGCGCGGCGAAAACCTGACCGTCATTTTCATCAACAATGCCAACTTTGGCATGACAGGCGGGCAAATGGCTCCGACCACGTTGCCCGGCATGAAGACTTCTTCATCACAAAACGGTCGTGATGTGGAAACGCAAGGCTATCCAATCAAAGTCTCTGAAATGCTCTCCACGTTGGAAGGCGTTGGTTACTGTGTGCGCCGCTCGCTGCATGACCCAAAAAATATTCGCCTCGCCAAGAAAGCCATCCGCACCGCATTCGAGACTCAAGTGCGCGGACTCGGCTTCTCGATGGTCGAACTGCTCTCCACCTGCCCCACCAACTGGGGTATGACACCTGTGAACTCATTGAAGTTTGTAGAAGAGCACATGATCCCCGCATATCCGCTGGGCGATTACAAGATCAGCGATGCGATCAAGCAGATAAAAATATAATGTCGTTGCGAGCGCACTTTGCGAAGCGACCTTCTTATTCACTAGAGATTGCTTCGACGGAAGAACACCGTCTCGCAATGACATGGAGATAACTATGCAAAAAGAAATCATCATCGCAGGTTTTGGCGGACAAGGCGTTTTGTTCGGCGGACAAGTGCTCGCCTACGCGGCCATGGACACCGGCAAAGATGTCACATGGATTCCATCCTACGGTCCTGAAATGCGCGGCGGCACAGCCAATTGCACCGTAGTCATTGCAGACCATGAGATCGGTTCTCCATTGGTGAAGAATCCACCGCTGGCAATTGCCCTGAATTTGCCATCCTTTGACAAATACGAATCCCAGCTGGCTGCGGGCGGCACGTTGATCGTGAACCAATCCATGGTGGATCGCAGCGCACAGCGCAACGACATTCATGTCATCATGGTTCCGTGTAACGAGATCGCTGAAGAGATCGGTGACAAGAAATTGATGAACATGGTGGCAATGGGTGCATTGCTCTCCGCATTACCCGAAGTCTCATTGAAGGATGTGGAGAAAGCCCTGGAAGGTCATCTTCCTGCGAGACACAAGCACCTGCTGCCAAAGAATTATGAAGCCCTTAAGCGCGGTTTCGAACACGCACAAAAAGAATGGGATAAAGCGCCTGCGTAAACTTCAACATAAAAGTTGTATTAAAAATCCGCATCCAATTTCATGGATGCGGATTTTTTGTGTACAATGAAATTATCGAACCGAGAGTTGACTTAATAGGATTTGGAGGAAATATTATGCATGAAGTACCTTTGCTTATCAACATTACCCTGGCGCTCATTGTAGCTTTTCTGGGCGGCGTGACTGCCCGCCGTCTTGGTTTGCCAACCATCGTCGGCTATCTTCTCGCCGGGATCGCGATCGGACCCTTCACCCCCGGCTTTGTCGGTGATATTGACACTATCCAGCAATTGGCGGAGCTGGGCGTCATTTTCCTGATGTTCGGCGTCGGTTTGCATTTTTCATTTAAAGATCTATGGAACGTGCGCGATATTGCCATTCCTGGCGCGCTCATCCAGACCGCCTTCGCGACCATTCTGGGATTTGGATTAAGCCAACTCTGGGGGTGGACACCACTGGCTGGGCTGGTGCTGGGACTGGCAATTTCGGTCGCCAGTACCGTGGTGCTTTTACGCGGGCTGATGGACAACTCATTGCTAAACACATCCCACGGACAGGCGGCAGTCGGCTGGCTGGTCATGGAAGATATTCTTTCCGTGCTGATCCTAATACTGATGCCGACCTTCGCCCCTAGTTCCGTGGCGTTTAACTGGCAAGCCCTGGCGATTACGCTCCTCAAGTCCGCAGCATTCATTGCCATCATGTTTTTTGCCGGGACGCGCCTGCTACCCTGGCTCCTCGAAAAAATTGCCCACACCCGCTCGCGTGAATTGTTCATCCTGGCGATCCTCGCAATCACGCTTGGAACGGCCATGAGCGCATCGGAACTGTTCGGTGTTTCGCTGGCCTTGGGCGCATTCGTTGCCGGAGCGATCATCAGTCAATCCCATTTGAGCCACCAAGTAGGCGCGGATCTGTTCTCGTTCCGCGAAACCTTCTCTGTCTTGTTCTTTGTCTCGGTTGGCATGCTCGTCAATCCTACTTTTCTGTGGGAAAACATTGGACAGGTAGTCTCCTTGAGCGTGTTGGTAGTGCTGGGCAAGTTAATCATCGTCATCCTAATGGGGTTTTTCTTTCCACGCCCCGCACGCACATTTCTTGTTGTGGCAATCGGGTTAAGCCAGGTCGGCGAATTTTCATTCATCCTTGGGCAGGGCGGCTTATCCTTGAACTTGCTGGATAGCAATCAATACTCGCTAATTCTAGCGGCCGCCCTGATCTCAATCACCGTAAACCCTTTCATGTATAAACTACTTCCCTGGCTGGAAGCCCAATTACGTAGAATTCCCGGGTTTTGGAAAAAGCTGGACGCGAACACCCACATTCTGGAAATCAAAAAAGAAAAACTGGTTGATCACGTCGTCATTGTTGGCTACGGCCGGGTCGGAAAACACATGGTGGACGTGCTGGAAAAACTCTCTGTGCCCATGCTCGTCATCGAAGGGGATGCGGAGCGCATCACAAGCCTCAATCAGAGGGGCATCCCTACCCTATATGGAGATGCAAGCAATTCCGAGGTGATAGACCATGCCCACCTGGATCGCGCCAGTGTTCTGGTCGTCACCATCCCCGATGAAACATCCGCTGAGCTTATTGTCACGGCTGCCAGGGATCTAAACCCTGACCTGCTCATCGTGGCTCGCGCTGCAACTGAAGAAGGTGTTCAGATGTTATCAAATCGAGGCGCCAACTACACTATTCACCCGGAGTTGGAAGGTGGATTGGAAATGGTACATCATACGCTGCTCAGCTTGGGCTTCCCATTGCAGGAAGTTCACCTTTATGCAGCGGCTGTCCGCAAAGATCATTATGATGTGCAGGTCAACACGGAGGAGGAGCACCGCCTCCTGCACGAGATGATCAATGCAATGGCGAATATAGAGGTGATATGGCTTAGATTACCAACAGGCAACCCACTCGTGGGACAGACCCTCGCCGAAGCCAACTTGCGCGCCCGAACAGGCGCTTCGGTGGTGGCGATCATACGCAACAAACAGGCGATGGCAAATCCAAAGTCACATACCGTCTTTGAGGCGGAAGACCGAATCGGTTTTATCGGCGACAAAGATCAAATCGAAGCCGCGGAAAATCTATTGGCTGAAACAGAAGACGAGGAAAAAACTACTTCTTCTTGAATTCAATCACAACCTGAAATCCACCCTCTGACAAATTGCAAGCATGGATCGACCCGCCCTGCGCTTCCACAAGCTGCTTCGCAATCGCCAGTCCCAATCCAGTGCCGCCTGCACTGCGTGTGCGGGATTTGTCTTTGCGCCAGAAGCGGTCAAATAGATAGGGCAATTCATCTTCTGCCACGCCAGGTCCGTTATCATTGACGAAGAGTTTTACCTTATCAGAAGTCTCTTCGAATGTAAGCCATATTTTGCTGCCATCGGGGATATAACGCAGCGAGTTCCCAATCAAATTTCCAATGACCTGTTCCATGCGTTGTGGGTCGAGTTCAACAGTGCAATTGCCGTTGCCATTTTCGAGCGCAAGCGACATATTCTTTTCTTGTGCCTCAGCAAAGAACATATCAATCGTATGCTGGGACAGATGAACAAGATCAACCGATTTTTTCTCAAAGTGCAGTTGACGAGTCTCTGCAAGGGTCAATAAGCGCAAGTCATCCACAAGGCGTTCGAGGAGATAAGTCTGTTCGAGAGCGAGGGAGACCTGACTTCCATCCGCAGAATAGATGCCATCTACAATGCCCTCGAGACGGCCGCGGATGACGGAGAGGGGCGTGCGCAGTTCGTGGGCAATATCCGCGAGCAGGTCACGGCGTTCGCGGTCATTGCGTTCGAGAGAAGCGGTCATCTCGTTGAAGCTTTCAGAAAGGCTGCGCATGTCCTGCGGGCCTTCACTTGAAATACGGGTATTAAGTTTTCCATTGGTCACCTCGCGCGCAGCGTAGATTAAATCTGCAAGCGGGTTGACGAAGCGACGCACAAGTACAGTTGCAACAATGACAAGAAAGACGGACAACAGCAGGGAAATAAGAGCTACCGGAAAAATCACTGCACGTGCAATACCCAGCCTGCTCCACGGGGAAAGTGAAGTGATTACCAGCAAGCCGATCTTTTGTCCACCCATTTCAAGATCCAATGCAAAGTCACTGGGTTTAAGTTCATAGGTGGAACCTGCCGTCGAAACAGGATCAGAATCACGGTCCAGCACGATGCGGTGATCTTTATCCAGAAGCAGGGTCTCAAGGGAACTTAATTCATCAATCGTATCAAAAACGGTTTCAACCCCATCCCAGTTTCCGTGGCCAATGTAATATCCTTTAATGGCTCCTGTGAAAGGCATCGGAATTGGCGAAGTTTGGGAGGTTAGAAAATAACTGACAATGGAAAGAAAAAAGAACAGGGATAAAAGTAAGACGAATACAAACGCCCTAACCAGCAGGGATAATAAACGGGTGCGTATCTCACGGACAGACGAATACATATTAGCCCTCAATACTTCGACTTGGCTCAGCATAGAATTTATACCCCACACCGTGCACGGTGATAATCAGCTCGGCTGGCTCGAGTTTGCGGCGCAGGTTGCGGACATGCGAATCAATGGCACGTTCAAGGCTTTCAAAGGTGACGCCATGTGTGGCAGTAAGTAATTGAGCGCGTGAAAAAATACGTCCTGGCTGACTCATTAGTGTAGCGAGAATTTCAAACTCAGTGGAGGTAAGTGAAACGGTCTTGTCCGGCAAATGGACTTTGTAATGCGCGCGGTCCAGTTCCACATTGCCGGCGCGGATGGTGTCGCTGTCAGGCGAATTTACAACTCGCCGCAGCACCACACGGATGCGCGCCACCAATTCACGCGGGCTGAAAGGTTTGGTAATGTAATCATCTGCGCCAAGTTCAAGCCCAATGAGTTTATCGGTCTCTTCAACACGTGCTGTGAGCATGATGATGGGCACATCACTCGTGCGGCGAATCTCGCGGGTGACATCAAGGCCGTCCATTTCAGGCATCATCAGGTCCAGCACAATCAAGTCTGGTTTTTCGCGGCGTGCAAGGGAAAGTCCCTGCACGCCATTGACAGCCGTGACAGTATCGTAGCCCGCCGCCTTGAGATAGTCTCGGCAAATTTCAACGATCTGGGGTTCATCATCCACGATGAGGATTTTCTTGGGCATAAGGTTATTATAGTGGCAAGTGGATAATGGGTGGTGGAACTCCCCAGCCATATACTTTCACATCTCTTTTATTCATATCTCAATGCCACCATCGGATGCAAGTTCGCGGCGCGGAATGCGGGATACAGACCAAAGAACACGCCGATGGCAAGCGCAAAGGTAAACGCGAGCACAATCGAATCCGCGGTAATGACGGAAGCAATCAACCCGCTTACTGAAAAAACGGCAGCGATACCCACCCCCAGCAAAATACCGATAATGCCGCCCAACAGGCTAAGGGTCATGGTCTCGATCAAAAATTGAGTGAGTATCTGATTCTTGGTCGCGCCCACGGCTTTTCGCAAACCGATCTCTTTCGTCCGTTCCGTCACAGAGACCAGCATGATATTCATAATGCCGATGCCGCCTACGAGAAGAGAGATGCCCGCAATCGCCCCAAGGAAGGTGGTGAGAATTTGCGTCACGGAGGTTAACGTGCTCAACAAGTCGGATTGGCTCAAAACATTGAAATCCAACTCGTCGGACGGTGCCAGTTTGTGCGAACGACGGATAAGGAATTCGATCTGCGCAGAGACCGTATCCATTGCTTCCGTGGTCAGAACAGATACCGAAATGCTGTTGACGATCTTCCTGTCATTGTACGTAGCGGTAGAACCGAACAATTTGCTATACCCTGTTTCCAGCGGAATAAAGACAACATCGTCCGACGAACCCAAGCCAGATGAACCTTTGGATTCCAAAACACCCACCACCTTAAATTTTACGCCATTGATCGAGACGGTCTTTCCAACGGAATTCAATCCCCCGAATAAATCATCCGCGGTTTGCGAACCAAGCACAGCGGTCAAATTCTGCGACTTGTTATCGCCATCTGAAATAAAGCGCCCATCTGCCACTTCGTACGAGTTAGTTTCCTGATAATCCTCCGTCACTCCTTTAACACTGACAGAGAAACTCTCGCCGCCATAATTCACAAGATAGGAAGATTGATAACTTGGGACAATTGCGGCGATATTATCCGTTAATGAACGCTGGAGCAATTGATAATCCGAGTAATATAAATAGCTGGCTTGTTGAGACTGTCCCAATGCAGCTGGACCAGACTGCTGTTTCCCTGGATATACAGTCAGCAGGTTTGAACCATTGCTTTGAATCGAACTAGTAATACTGGCGGTTGCCCCCTTGCCGATAGAAAGTAAAGCCACCACCGTTGCCACGCCGATCACAATTCCCAGCATAGTAAGAACGGAGCGCATTTTATTGGCGCGTAAGGCTCGGATGGCGATCTTGAAATTTTCTGAAAATAACATTTAAACCTTCCTCTTGTTCCATCTGCGAATAGTCGCTAATCCGCATGAATTTTTACAAGGTTGTACTGAATCAACATAAATCCACAGATGAACTACTCTTCTGTGCGCGGCATACCCGCTTTGATCGGATTTCTATTGAGTTCATCCGAAACGATCTTTCCGTCAGAAAGCTTGATAATTCGGTGGGTGTGCCGCGCTACATAAGAGTCATGAGTTACGATAATCACGGTCTGCCCGTTTTCCTTATGCAAACCCTGAAATAATTCCATGATCTCCACTCCTGTCTTGCTATCCAATGCACCGGTTGGCTCGTCTGCAAGAATGATGGCAGGTTCGTTCACCAAGGCGCGAGCAATGGCTACGCGTTGCTGTTGTCCACCGGAAAGCTCATTGGGAGCATGGTGAGTTCGCTGTGATAAACCCACACGGTCTAACGCCTTCATGGCACGATCTTGTCTTTCCTTACCAGAATAGCCTGCGTAGGTCAGTGGCAGCATTACATTTTCCAATGCGCTTGTGCGTGCCAGCAAATTGAACTGCTGAAACACAAAACCAATCTTCCGCCCGCGAATTTCGGCAAGCTTTTTTTCGTTCATGTTTTCAACGGATACTCCGTCCAACACATACGAGCCGCTGCTTGGCACATCCAAACACCCAATGATCGACATCAGCGTACTCTTGCCCGACCCAGACGGCCCCATGATGGCAACCATCTCGCCTTTATCAATGGTGAAGCTGGCGCCATTCAAAGCACGTACTTCGCTCTCGCCCATCTGATAGATCTTCGTCAATTCTTCCGTCTGGATCATACTAATTCCCTCCGCCAAAAGGGTTGGGCGCTTCAAAGCTGCTTGCTCGCAACAGTGAGACCACGTCGCCTTCGTGCAAATCGCCGCTCACAGAAACCATGTCGCCAAGGATCGCGCCGCTTACGATATCCACACGCACGGTCGATCCATCATTTTGAATTACCCAAACAAACTCGCCCGCATTGTCATTTTGGATCGCCGTGATCGGCACGGCAAGTATGGCAGACGTATCGCTCACCTTTATCACCACATTTGTCGTTGTACCTAAAGGCACGAACACACCTTTCTCTACTTTATCCAACTCAATACGGACGTTATATTTCACCAAACCAGAGACAATCTCTCCCACGGGATTGATCCCAGCCACCTTACCTGTTAACGTGATCCCTGGAACCGCATCCAACGTAACCTCAGCCTGATTGCCCAATTTGACATTGGCAATATCCGATTCATCCACCTGCGTTTTCACGTAGAGATGATTCATGTCCGCGAGATTGACCGAAAGTTCGCCCGTATCCACAACATCCCCTGCACGGTCATCCACCGACAAGACCTCGCCGTCAAATGGAGCAATAATGCTCAATGAGTTGACGGTTGCCTGCGCGGCATCCACTTTCGCCTGAGCCGCTATCACATCCGCAGAAGTATCTCCAGCCAGAAGGCGGTCATATTCACGCTGCGCATCTTCAAGTTCTGCTTTCTTCAGAGCAAGATCATTCTCTGCTTCAATGATCCAATCTTTGGGAGCAGGGCCTTTGAAATTTTCAGCCGTATATTTATACTTCCATCCGTTATTAGTTTGCTCGAGTTTTGCGCCATATCTCGTTTGAGGGATTTTCGTATCGACCTGCAAATAGCGCAGATAATATACTGCTTCATCATAATCTTCCTGCGCTTCTTTCAGGTCGATAGCCGCTTGCGCAAGATCCGTGCCTGAGGTGAGAAGGTCTTCCAGATCTTTTTGAGCAGTTACCAGGTCCGCTTGAGCCGAGACAATGCTTGCGGTGGTGCTGGTCGGATCTAATGTCACCAAAATATCGCCAGCCTTTACAAAATCCCCGGGCTGCACGTTGACCGCTTCCACCACACCGTCAGTCTTCCAGGCGAGGCTGGCAAAAGGTTGGGCTTCAAGCGAACCAGAGGCTTCGATGGTCTCTGCTACATCCAGCGACACAACAGTCGCTTCCATCTCAACTGCTGTGTCACTCGCATTGGCAGGAGTAAAGCCCCGTGCAAGAAATAAAGCAGCCGCGATCACAACCACTACGACAACGCCCCAGAATCGGGCTTTTTTGTTTTTCCATAAGATTAGAAACGTATCCATTTAGTATCTCCTTTTTTATTCTTGGCACTAGGATACCTTTCGATTGTGTAGAATTTGTGCAGAGCAAAAGGATGTTTATGGAGGGCTGAAGGGTTAAAATGAGAGGATGAAATATGAAACCCTCTCCAGCTTGACTCTTCCCAAGATCGGATTCGGCACCTGGAAGATCGGAGGCGGCTCCTCGCCCAACCACGCCGTGGACGAAAAGTCTCTTAAAGCTCTCCGCTATGCATTGGAGATCGGCTACACCCATTTCGACACAGCCGAGATGTATGCTTCCGGCCACAGCGAAGACCTGGTCGGGCAGGCAGTTCGCGAGTCTGGTAGGAAGCGCGAGGAGGTATTCATCACCTCCAAAGTCATCCCAAGCCATTTGCGCTACGACGATGTCTTGAAGGCTTGCGAAAATTCCCTGCGCCATCTCAAAATGGATTACATCGACCTGTATCTCATCCACTGGCCCTCGGCGGGAATGAAGCTTGCAGACACCTTCCGCGCATTGAATAAACTTATGCATGATGAAAAAATCAAACACATCGGCGTAAGTAATTTCAGCTTGAAACTTCTCAAAGAATCGCAGGAGCTTTCTGAAACCCCCATCATTACAAACCAGGTTCCATACAGCCTGATAGACCGCTCGTATATCAAAAATGGCATGTTGGAATACTGTCAGAAAAACAATATTTTTCTGACCGCCTACTCCCCCATTGAAGAGGGAAACCTGAGAGCGAACACAACTCTTGAATCAATAGCAAAAACTCACAATGCAACCACGTTTCAAATCGCGCTGGCGTGGATCATCTCACAGCCATGCGTCATCACCATCCCCATGTCCGCGAATCCAAAACACATCCGCGAGAATTTCGAAGCAGGGGATATTGATTTGACCCAAAACGAAATCGAAAAACTGACAGATCAACAATGAATCTTCACATCATCCCTGAAATCGAGAGCATCAAGGAAACCGAAACAGAACTCGAACCGCTTTATCGCGTTATCATCCATAACGACGATGTGACGCCGATGGATTTTGTAGTGGAAGTGCTCAAACAAATCTTCTTTCTTGCCAACGACCGCGCCACTGAGATCATGCTCGTCGCGCATATCAAAGGCTCCGCATACGTCCAATCCCTGCCGCGCATGGAAGCAGAAAAACGAATACAAAAGGCGCATCATGCGGCAGGCATGGAAGGCTATCCCCTGCACTTTTCAGCGGAACCCGAATGACCTCAAACTTTGAAGCCCTTACCCAGATCAACCTCGATGACCTCGTCTCGTCATTCGGCTGGCAAGACCGCCCGCTGTTGGCACGTTTGCTGCGAATCCTTTTTCTGAAACCTGCGCGAGCCTTTGCACGTCATGTAATGGAATATGATGAAGTTGTCGGTTCACATGGCATTGTGGATGGTGGATGGAATCTCGTCCGCCGCTATGTGAAAGACCTGCGCATCATCAACGCGGATCGGATACCTGATTCAGCGTTTCTGGCATTATCCAATCATCCAGGCATGGCTGATACTGTGGCACTTTTTGCAGCCTTGAACCGCAAAGACCTGCACATCATCGCGCTGGATCGTCCCTTTTTGAATACATTGCCCGAAACCACGAAACAGCTTTTTTACGTATACGATGATGCGGCAAGGAGAATGACTCTTGTACGTCAAGTCAGCGCGCACCTGAAATCAGGCGGCGCGATATTGACATTCCCCGCTGGCCACATAGAACCCGACCCTGATGTCTACCCCGGAGCAGTCGAGTCACTACAAGATTGGACGGATAGTGTGGGGGTTTTTGTCCGCATGGCGCCAAATGCTGCAATACTGCCTGTGCTGGTTCGTAATGTAGTCGCAGAAAAGTATGCAAGTCATTGGCTGTTGAAAATTAAAAAAACGAAAGAAGAAAAAGAAAAGCTGGCTACCGCCCTGCAATTGCTTGGCATGATTCTCTTTAATGAAAAACCCGTCACAGTGACAGTGCAGATCGGTAATCCGATCTATGTGAAAGAGTTGGGGTCGAATGACACAAATGTGATTCATCAGGCTGTATTGGCCGAAATGAAATGTCTGATCGAAAACCCACCCCTGCAACACGATTAATCCGCTGTGGCGCCAGCAAGCATGGGCTCATCCCCATTGTATTTCATGAGATGTGGCCATTTCCATATGATGAAGAGCGTGCCGAGGATACAACCAATTCCTCCGCTGATAACAGCAAACGGCGCTCCAAAGAATTGTGCCACAGAACCTGCTTCAATTTCGCCAAGCTGCGGCCCGCCTTGAAAGAAGATCTGGTTGATGCTGGTCATCCGTCCGCGGATGTGATCAGGGGTTTGTAGCTGACGGATGGTGTTGCGGATGATGGTGCTGACTCCATCCGCTGCGCCCGTGGTGGCAATGGCGAGCCATGCGATGATGAAAATTTTTGTCGCCCCAAAGATGACCGTCGCAATTCCAAAGACAATGACTGCGCTAAGGAATAAAGGTCCCTGCCTGCGGAGTTCCTTGATCTGAGAAATGGTGAGGGCGGCTAAAACTGCTCCGACAGCCGGCGCGGCGGAAAGATAGCCATATTCCACGACACCCACTTTCAGGACACTGGTTGCGATAATGGGCATTAAGGTACTGGCAGAGGCAAAGAATGTCGCGACAAAATCCAGCATCATGGTGGAAAAGATGATCGGCTTGTCAAGGATGAATTTAACGCCCTCGCGAATCGACTCCACGCTCACGCCCGCGGACTTTTCAGCAATGGACTGCGGAACGTTGCCGATCAAAAATAAAGCTGCCAGCACCGCAATGAACGAGAAGCTGTTGAAATAATAGACGGCAGCCTGGCCTGCAAGCGCAATGACAATTCCACTCAAAGCTGGGCCGAGAACAGAACCAACTTGAAACGAAGTGAAGGTCATGCTGAAAGCATTGGGCAGGTCTTTCTTCGGCAGCAAGTTGGGAATCAATGCCTGGCGGGATGGACCGTCAAAGGCAACGGCGACAGCCTGCAGCGCGGTGATGAAGTAAATGTGCCAGATGGTAACCTGCCCAAATTGGGTGAGCAGGCCCAAGGTCAGAGCAAG
>JAEURE010000190.1 GCA_016789485.1 Anaerolineales bacterium
CTGCTCCTGTCAAATTGAACAACATGTAGGGAATATGCACAATGGCAACTATGATATTTGTCCAACGATTCACTTTGGACGGCAGGGCAACAGAAAGAAAGATCATCAGCATCGGAATAGTCGACAAACCGAGCGCTATCATAATAAATCCTTGCGTAATATCAAATACAAACACTTTCCCTTTTAGAATATTTTCTATCTTACTCGGCATATATAAGGCGAAATAGTCAACATAGATGTATAGAAACATAAAACTCGCCCAAAGGGCAGCGAGCTTCAGTTTTACATTGAGCTTGATGTCTTCCAAAGCCTTTTGTGGTACTTTTTTATCGAGTTTGAGATTTGCGTTCATTGGTTCAATCCTTTGTGTATTCAAAATTTGTTGATGCGATGCGTCTTTGAGTTGTCTCACCGAAACGAGTGGAAGACCGAGGTCACGTACCTTTCGCAGCAACCCATATAGGGCGGGCTGATCAGGCACAGGTCCAGAAAGAAGCGTGGTTCCATCCTCTTCCAGCGTGATGGACATGCCGTCGAACCAGTCTGCCCAATGGGCATCCAGATGCCCTTCGATGCGGATTTCGTAGAAGCGAGTCATCATCAACACGCGTGAATATACCGGCAGGGCGGTATTGCCGTTAGAACCAAAAGTATTGTTTTGGGTATTGTTGGGGTTAGAGCAAGCCCAGTTCGCGCGCGCGAGCGACGGCTTCGGTGCGGCTTTTGGCTTGCAGTTTGGCGAAGATGTGCGCAAGATGTCCCCTTGACCGTGCTCAACGCGACGACCAGTTTTTGGGTGATTTCCTGATTGGAAAGTCCCTGTGCGATGAGGCGCAGCACTTCGAGTTCGCGGTCGCTCAAAGGGTCAATTAAAGGCTGAATGCTGAATAATGAAGGATGAATTGAGGGAGTGAGTGCAGCCAAAATTCTGTTTGCTTGTTGCTGTAACTTATTGCTCTTGAACTTGGATAACAACTCTGCCATGGGTTTGCCCTCATCGACAAAGAGGCGAAAAAAACCTTCGGGTTCTGCCAGGATCAGCGCTTGTTCAAGGGCAGCGAGGGCTTTGGCGGAATCCTTTGCAGAAAACGCCAGCGCTTGCGTGATGAGAATATCGATGCGGCTGCGCAGGCGGTTTTGACTCTCTGCCTGTTTCAAGAGAGACTCCAACATTTGAAGCATGGTCTGAAAATGTTGGTCGTTCTGATTTTCAGCGAGCATGATCCGGGCGAAGGTAAGATACCCGAACTCGTTCAGGAAGATGGGTTTATCTTGCAATGAAAGCCCGCTCTGGTGTGCCCATGCCTGTGCTTTGTTCAAGTGGTTTTGCTTGATGTGAATACGAGCCTGCATGGCTTCCACCGGGCGCAGGTTGGGGATCGGCGTGCGGACGTAAAAACGCTGTGCGTCGTTCAGCAATTCCAGCGCACTGCGCAGGTCGCCTTCTGATTCTTTAAGGTACGCCTGCGCCAGACTCTTGCGATACATCCATTCCACGATGGTGGTTTGCCTGCCAAGTTCAAATGCTTTTTGCAAATGATGCGCGGCGGGTTCATCTTCACCCATTTCGTGATGCAGCAACCCCAGCCCCAAATGATGGTGCGCTGTGTGCTGTTCTGCGCCGTGTTCTGCCGCCAAACTCAACGCCGTTTGATAGACCTGCATGGCATCGCGCAAACGACCCTGCGTGATGAGAATATCTGCTTTACCGAATGACGCTGCCACCGCAAACGCAATATTGCCCGCTTGCTGAGCTGCATTCACCCAGTTGCTCATTAACTCGAAAGACTTATCCAACTCGCCGCTCGCCCAATACGTGGTGCTTAAGATCGACGATGCCTGCGCCTGCATGTACTGGTCTTCATGCGGGATGATATCCAGCGCCGTTTCGACGTATCTGACCACATCATCAAAACGATTCTGCGTTTGCGCATTGTATGCGCGGGCGAACGCAACGCGCGCGGGCAGGGTGCGGAACTGTTCCTTTTCGATGATCACCATCTCTGCAAGCGGACGCTTCAGTGAAGCTTCAGCATCCCGCAAACTGGACTCGCTCAGCATGACATTGCCCGCATCCATGTATGACCAGCCGATCTGCGTCAACAGAACGGGACGCACACGCTTCACACTCGCCGGGAGCTGTTTCACCCACCCAAGCCAGGTGCCCGTCTGAAAGGTTTCATCCATCGCCAGCCAGGCGGTTTCAGCCAGCCGCGCCGCACGGTCAACATCCGCAGCGGACATGGCGTGCTGGAATGCTTCACCCGCCTCGCCGTTTTGCTCGAACCACTCACTCGCACGGATGTGCATGGACGCGACTTCTTCTTTGCTGTGTTTTTGGCTCAAACGCTGACGCAGCAGGTCACGGAAAAGATGATGATAACGATACCAACTACGCTCATCATCCAATGAGATCACAAAGAGATTGCCCCGCTCCAGTTGTTCCAGTGTTTCCTGCGCCGAAGTACTTTCATTCAAAGCATCGCACAATGAACTGTTCAAACGATTCAAAATGGAGGTGCGCAACAGAAATCCCTGCACATGTTCAGGTTGTCTTTGCAGCACTTCTTCCAGCAGATAATCCAACACGAATTGATTTACTCCGCTGAACGAACGGATAAATTCGCTCGCATCCGCTTTACCTTGCATGGAGAGCGCCGCCAGTTGCAGACCTGCCACCCAGCCTTCGGTGCGGGTTTCCAACGCGGCGATATCTTCAGTCGAAAGATGTAGTCCCATGACCTGATTGAGAAATTCAGCGGCTTCACTTTCGCTAAAGCGCAACTCGGCGGCGCGGACTTCGGTCAGCTGGTTGCGGGCACGCAGGCGGGCGAGCGGCAGGGCGGGGTCTTCGCGGGTGGTGATGACCAAATGCATCTGCGGCGGAATATTTTCTACGAAAAATGTGAGCAGTTCACCCACCGCATTTGAATCTATCGCGTGATAGTCATCGAGGACGAGAATGAAATCATCTTCCGTTGAAGATAGTTCGTTGAGCAGGGCGGTCAAAAGTTCTTTGGTAGAGATGGGCTGCGGCGATTGAAGCGCCGCCAACACACCGTCACCGATGCCAGTGATCAGGGTCTGCAGAGCAGCTATCAGGTAGGTTAAGAAGCGCGCGGGGTCACTGTCATTTTCGTCCAGTGAGATCCACGCCGCAGAGATTTCACCAGAAGCGATCCACTCGCTCACGAGAGTGGTTTTGCCAAACCCTGCAGGTGCGGAGATCAAGGTCAGTTTGCGCCCAGCCCGAATCCCTTCAGAGAGCGCTTCGTTGATCCGTTTGCGAAGAACCAGGTCACGTTTGAGTGCAGGGATGTTGGTCTTTGTTTTGATAAGAAGACTGGGCATAGAAGGGGGTTCCAAAACTGTTTTGAAAGGCTGCCTTTATGTACGTTTGGGATTCACTACGGTTGTTTCTGAAGCATATCTTCACACCAGGCAAAACCAGCCTCGTAGTCATCATATACTGTGTTCCCTTGAGAGACCATCGCCAAAGCAATGTTTGGGTGGGCAAGGGCGGTGATCATAGCGTGATAATACCATTATCTCGGCGTGGTATTTGATCCCACCGAGATAGTGGTATTTTTCAAACCCAGCACTGGCAATGGGCCAGTGCTGGGCTGTCGACGTGTGCTTGAGAGGAGAAGAAAAGAGCGAGCCGGCACGTCCTGATGAGCAAAACGGTGGGCAGCTAGCGACACAAGGCTCCAATATCATTCTTCGCCTGTAATGCTAATCCCCAGGCGATGTAAGACCGGGTCGCCGAGTCAAGGTTAAGGCCGTAGGTAGCATCCATATCGCAGGCTACCGCTTTCGCTTGCGCAATATAAGAGCGGGTAGCCGAATCCACCGTGCTGGCTTCTGCTTTGGCTGCCTTAGCCCACGCGGTGTAAGAATAGGTGGCAGAGTCGACATTGGTCCCGAGGGATGCTGCAGCGTTAGCTTCCCGGACGACCAGAACAATGACAGCTAATAGAGAAATGGCAATGAGCAGGCGAATGAAACGATTGGTATACATTTTGATCTCCTTTTTGGTTCAACAAGTTATAATGTTTTCAGAAACCCGAGTTGGTCTCTACTATGCCCATACTGTAGCAAATCGCCATTCCGATTTGGTGACATAAAATGTCACAAAAAGTGACACTTATTCGTAATCTGAAGCGAACCTGTTTATTTGGAAAATGATGCAAGAACAACATTCTTTTGGCTACTGGCTCAGGCTCAAGAGAAAAGCGCTCGATCTCACTCGAGAAGCCCTGGCTGACCGCGTCGGGTGTTCCGTCTCAATGATTCGTAAACTTGAAGATGAAGAACGGCATCCCTCCGCGCAGATTGCTGAGCTGCTGGCTGAAATCTTCAAAATTCCCACGACTGAAAGAACAGCCTTTTTACGGTTTGCGCGTGGCGACTGGAGATCTGCTCCCAGCCAGGGGGACGAAGAAGCCCCCTGGCGCGTCTCAACACCAGCACTACCCCAACAATCCCGTTCGAATTTACCGGCAACCTTTACTTCATTAATTGGGCGGGATAAGGATATTGCGGTTGTCCAAGACTATTTGACCAATCCAGATATTCGCTTGGTCACTTTGATCGGTCCGCCGGGAATTGGTAAGACATGCCTGAGTATCGCGTCAGCGAGCAAGTTACTGGCTGATTTTCCCGATGGTGTTTTCTTTGTCGCGCTGGCTCCGCTGGATCAGCCATCCTTGATACCTTCTGCCATTGCACAAGCGCTTGGATATGTTGAAAAAAGTGACTTGCCTGGCGAGAAGCGTCTCATGGAGGGTATTGGGAACAAACGAATGCTGTTTGTTTTGGATAACTGCGAGCACCTGATCGAAGATGTAACTTCGCTTGCCGACTCCCTCCTTTCCACCTGCTCTCGCTTAAAAATTCTGACTACCAGCCGGGAAGCATTACGGATTCCCGGAGAATGGCTTTATTCGGTACCTGCACTGGATATGCCAAAAGAGCACTCCATCGTAGACGTAGAAACCATTTCTGAGTTTCCAGCTCTGGTGTTGTTTGCCGAGCGTGCCCGCGCAGCTCGTTCAGATTTCGCACTGAACGCCGAAAACATCCGGGCCGTCGCATCCATCTGCTCACAACTCGCTGGATTGCCATTAGCCATCGAACTGATTGCCGCGCGCGTCAAGACGCTGTCAGTAGAGCAAATCGCTGCACGACTCGATGACCGTTTTGCATTGTTAACCAGCGGTAGTCGAATCGCGACTTCACGACAACAAACATTGCGCGCGACCCTGGATTGGAGCTATGAGCTGCTGACAGAAACGGAAAGAGAACTATTTCGACAGCTCTCGGTCTTTGCGGGTGGTTTTACATTGGAGGCGCTCGAATCCGTGGCGCTTCTGGATTCAAATCAATCGATTCTGGATGCGCTTTCACGCCTCGTGGACAAATCACTGCTGCTCGTCGAACAGCAGGATCAACCTCGTTACCGGTTTCTTGAGCCAATCCGTCAGTATGCCAGACATAAACTGAATGAGACTCGGGAAGCGAACTTGATCCAGGATCGTCATCTTAATTACTACCTCCGCGTTGCGGAGGATGCAGAGCCGCACTTATTTGGCGTCGTGCAACAGGACTGGAAGTATCGACTGGAGTTGGACCATGATAACTTGCGGGTCGCGCTGGCATGGTCGCTTGAAAGCAATCAAATCGAAGTGGGTCTGAAAATGGCAGGAGCGCTGGCATGGTTCTGGCACAGTAAGGGTCATTTAAGCGAAGGCAACCTTTGGTTGGAGAAACTCCTTGCATCTGGCATCGGCACTCAGGGAAA
>JAEURE010000191.1 GCA_016789485.1 Anaerolineales bacterium
GTCGTTTGATCTATCTCTACGACGATAATCACATTTCAATTGACGGTTCCACCGACCTTGCCTTCACCGAAGATCGTGCCGCCCGCTTCAGTTCGTATGGCTGGCAGGTCTTGCGCGTGGAAGACGGCAACGATGTGGAAGCAATTGACAGAGCTATTCAGGAAGCGAAGCTTGATCCGCGCCCATCCATTATTATGTGCCGCACCACCATTGGGTTTGGCGCTCCGAATCGACAAGGTACATCAAAAGCGCACGGCGAACCTTTGGGTGACGAAGAACTCAACGCCGCAAAAGATAATTTGGACTGGCCGAAGGAACCGCGCTTCTTCATCCCTGACGATGAGCTTGAGTTCTACCGCAAAGCCGTGGATAAAGGTCGCGAGCTTGAATATGACTGGAAGATGAAGTTTGAAGCATATTCCCGCTTGCACCCTGCACTCGGTTCTGAATTGCAGCGCCGTTTGAGAGGTGAACTTCCCGAAGGCTGGGAATCTGCTTTGCCAACCTTCCCCGTGGACGCAAAAGGCATGGCCACTCGCGCCGCATCTGGCAAGGTGATCAATGCCCTCGCCCCGAAACTTCCTGAACTTATTGGCGGCTCGGCTGACTTGGCGCCCTCGAACAACACAAAAATTGATGGAAGCCCTGCCTTCCAAAAAGGTTCTTATGACGGAAGGAACTTCCATTTTGGCGTGCGTGAACATGCCATGGGTTCTGTTCTGAATGGCATGGCTGTTTTTGGCGGTGTAATCCCTTACGGCGCCACATTCCTTGTCTTTGCAGATTACATGCGTGCAGCTGTCCGTTTGGCGGCTTTGTCGCATTACCCATCTATTTTCATTTTCACGCATGACAGCGTTGGCCTCGGTGAAGACGGCCCCACGCATCAGCCAATTGAGCATTTGATGTCGCTGCGCTTGATCCCGAATCTCGTGGTCATTCGCCCTGCGGATGCGAACGAAACTGCCGCCGCGTGGAAAGTTGCCATTGAACGACGGAACGGCCCGACTGTGCTGGCATTGACCCGCCAAAACCTGCCGACCCTGGAATCGTCCGCGCAGGTGGAAAAAGGTGCGTACGTACTCAAGGATTTTGGTACGCCAGAAATGATCTTGATGGCCTCGGGTTCAGAAGTGAGCCTCATCCTTGAAGCCGCACAAAAACTTGCGGACGAAGGCAAGGGCGTGCGCGTGGTTTCCTTCCCGAGTTGGGAACTGTTCGAGAAACAGGATGAAGCCTATCGCGAGTCTGTGTTGCCGAAAAACATCCAGAAGAGACTCGCTGTCGAAGCTGGAACAGGCATGGGCTGGGAACGATACGCGTCTTCCTCCATTAGCATCAACCGCTACGGCGCATCCGCTCCAGCGAAGATCATCTTTGAAAAACTCGGATTCACAGTTGAAAATGTAGTCTCGCGAGCGAAAGAGTTGTAAAAAAGCCGTGGATACACTTGCTCCAGGTTTTCTTTTGATCGTGTTTGGAGTATTGACTATGCTCGGCTCGGCGTTGAACTGGCGCTTTGTGACGCGTTCTGGAAAATTGTTCAACATGGTGTTTGGCGACACAGTAGCTCGAATTATTTATTTTGGCGTTGGCATCTTTTTATTCGTCAAAGGGATCGAGTTTTTGATTGGCGCAAATTGGTTTTAGTTCGTGAGGATTAATGAAAATTGCAGTTGGTTGTGACCATGGCGGCTTTCCGCTTAAAGATGTGGTGCTTGAAGCCGTGCAGGCCGCTGGGCATGAAGTGATCGATGTTGGCACGTTTAGCGCCGATGCGGTGGATTTTCCTGATTTTGTAAAAAAAGTTGGCGAGAAAGTTCAATCGGGCGCGGCAGAGCGTGGAATTTTAATTTGCGGCTCGGGTATTGGCGCGGCGATTGCGGCGAATAAAATGAGAGGCGTTTACGCCTCGATCTGCCACGATACATATTCTGCGGCGCAGGGTGTTCAACACGATGCCATGAATGTTTTATGTTTGGGCGGACGTGTGATCGGCCCTGAACTGGTGAAAGTGCTTGTTCCTGCGTTCTTGAATGCGCGTTATCTTGGTGTTGATAAAGATGGGGAGCGTTTTGCAAGAAGAGTGAACAAAATCAAAGCAATGGAAGAATAATAACTTGTGATACGTGATGTACAAAATGTGCATCACGTATTTCGTATTGTGCAACAAGAATTTTTAAGGAGTTTATCTTTATCATGTCCGAATCAATCAAGAAATTAACGAATCTCGGCCAGTCCCTCTGGTACGACAACATTCAGAGAAAATTACTGGAAACCGGTGAACTGAAGGCGATGATCGAGCGCGGTGATATTCGCGGTGTGACGTCCAATCCGACCATTTTCCAAAATGCAATTGCAAAGACAAATGACTACGATGCCGCATTGATCCCGCTTGCATGGGCAGGCTGGGATGCCGAAAAGATTTTCTGGCAGCTTGCCGTTGAAGATATTCAACAGGCTTGCGACCTTTTCCGTCCGCTCTATGATGAAACCAAAGGCGGTGATGGATTCGTGAGTCTCGAAGTCAGCCCATACCTTGCGAATGACACCGAAGGCACAACCAAACAAGCCAGGGAACTTTGGGATCGTGTAAACCGCCCGAACTTGATGGTGAAAATTCCTGCCACCAAGGAAGGCATTCCCGCCATTCGCCGGACCATTGCTGCGGGTATCAACGTCAACGTTACGCTCATCTTTGCGCTCGACCGTTACGCCGCTGTCATGGATGCTTATCTCGCGGGGCTTGAAGACCGGGTTGCCGAAAACTTGCCTATTCAACAGATCGCTTCAGTGGCTTCGTTTTTCGTTTCGCGTGTAGACACAAAGATCGACCCGCAACTTCCTGCGGATTCACATCTGCTCGGCAAGGCGGCTATCGCAAATGCAAAATTTGCCTATGATGCATTTGAGTCCATTTTTACTTCACCGCGTTTTGCAACTCTCAAGGCTCGCTTCCGCGCCCGTGCCCAACGTCCGCTGTGGGCATCCACTGGTACGAAGAACCCGAGATATTCCGACACGCTTTATGTTGATACCCTCATCGGTCCCGATACCGTCAACACCGTTCCGCCCGCCACGCTGGATGCCTTCCGCGATCACGGCAACGCGCAAATGACCATCACGCAAGGCCTCGAAGAGGCACAAACTCATTTCGCTGAACTCAAGGCGCTTGGCATTTCGATGAGTACCGTCACAAAAGAATTGGAAGATGAAGGTGTGAAGTCTTTCGCGGATGCGTTCAAGACTCTCCTGGATGCAATTGAGGAAAGAAGAAAAAGTGCACTCGCCTCGATCTCCCCGTTAGCTGATTTTGTGGCCGAGCGTTTATCTCAGCTGGAAATGGATTCTGTCCCCGCCCGCATCTGGCAGCACGACCCCACCCTGTGGACAGATGACCCCGCTGGGCAAGCTGAAGTCAAAATTCGCCTTGGCTGGTTGGACTCGGTGAACGATGCCCGCAAACGTCTTGAAGGATACACTTCCTTTGCCAAGCAAGTCCACGACGAAGGTATTGACCGTGTGCTTGTGATCGGCATGGGCGGCTCCTCTTTGACCGCTGAAGTATTAAGTTCACTGCTCGCGGCAGCAAATATCGAAGCGAAACTCTCTCTTGCCATTCTTGACTCAACAGATCACCAGCAAGTGAAACTAGCCTTTGAAAATTATCCGCCAGAAAAATCTTTGTACATTGTCGCCAGTAAATCAGGCGGCACCGCAGAGTTGATGGCTGCTTTCGATTACGTTTGGAAACTGAGCAATGGCAACGGCTCGCGTTTCATCGCCATCACGGATGAAGGTACATCACTGGTGACTCTTGCGAAGGAACGCGGATTTAGAAAAGTATTCAACCCCGATTCGAATGTGGGTGGCCGCTTCTCGGCATTGACCGATTTTGGTCTCGTCCCCGCTGCCTTGCTTGGTATGGACATTGAAAAGTTGCTCGCATCTGCGGAGAAAATTAGCAGCGTCTCCAAGTCAACTTATAGCCCTGGCTTTGCACTGGGCGCACTACTGGGTGAGTCTGCTCTCGCAGGCAGAGACAAGCTCACGATTTTAGCTGATGCGCCTGTGTCCGCTTTGGCGGGCTGGGTCGAGCAGGTCATTGCTGAATCCAGTGGCAAGAATCAAAAGGGTATCCTGCCTGTGGCGCTCGAACCTTTGGGCGCGCCAGAGATTTATGGCGATGACCGTCTGTTCGTATATTTGCGAAATAACGGCGAGTTGGATGCAGGTATCGCCGCGTTGAAAACTGCTGGCTTCCCCGTGGTCGAATTACCAGTGACCAACCCGTATGATGCGGGCGCGGAATTCTTCCGTTGGGAGATTGCGGTTTCAGTAGCCTGCCATATTTTGGGAATCAATACTTTTGACCAACCCGATGTACAAGATAGTAAGTTGCGTACCATTGCCAAGATCAAGGATTTTCAGGCGACAGGCAAACTTGCGGATGTTGACCTTGTGGACGTGAAAGATGCGAAGATTGCATTGCAGAAATTCCTTGCTGATGCAAAGCCTGGCAATTTCGTGACCATCAATGCCTACGTGCCGCGCAGCAGTGAGACGATTGATGTTATTCAGAAGTTGCGCATTGCCATTCGTGAAAAAACAAAATGTCCTGTCTCGGCTGGCTTTGGCCCGCGCTTTCAACACTCCACGGGTCAATTCCATAAAGGCGGCCCAAACAAGGGCTTTTTCATTCAGGTTGTATACGATGCCGAGAATGACTTTGATATCCCTTCTCAGGGATTGACCTTTGGTACGTTGATCCGTGCCCAAGCGTTGGGTGATTATGAAGCCTTGCTTGCCGCAGGCAGAAGAGCCATCCGAATTAAACTTTCGAAGCCAGAGGAACTTTCCGTGTTAATTGAGGTGTTGAAATGATCAATCTTGCCGCTGGACAATGTGTCGCCTGTCGTGGCGGCGAACCAACTTTGACTGATGCTGAGATCGCGAAATTACATCCCCAAATCCCTGAATGGCAAATCAAAGAAGTGGATGGGGTCAAGCGCGTTGAACGTGCCTTCAAATTGAAGAATTTTATCGAAGCTGTGGCTTTTACAAATAAAATTGCGATGATCTCGGAGAAGCAAGATCATCATCCGCTTATCATCACTGAGTGGGGGAGGGTCACGGTACAGTGGTGGTCGCATAAGATCAAAGGGTTGCACAAGAACGATTTCATCATGGCCGCCAAGACAGATGAATTGTTTGGATGATAAAAACACAGCGCCGCTGGAAAGCGGCACTGTGTTTTTATTTTATTTGTTATTTAGGTTTTTCTCGAAACAAACACTATTTTCAATTTCAGCATATTGTCCGTAGTTTGGGATCGTTTTGTAGCCGTTCTTTGTGTACAAGGCGATAGCTTCCGGTTGCTTTTTTCCAGTTTCCAATATGCACTTTTCGTAGGACATTTCCGCTGCCCATATTTCCAGTTCGGCCAGAATTTTAGAGGCAATTCCTTTTCCTCTGTTTTCGGGAGACGTGTACATTCGCTTCACCTCCATGGTGTTCGGCGCATATTCTTTTATTGCGCCACAGCCTACCGGTATGTTATTTTCGTACGCAACCACTACATTCCTTATTTTGTCAATTTTATTGAATTGGGCATAAAAGGAATGATCTTTCCCATCTCTGGTAGCCAGATCAGCATCAAGATGTTGTACAAGATCAATAAAATCTTGATTGCCTGAGTCGGTTCGGATTAACTTGATCATTTTGAGACCTCCTGAAAAATTATATTTATAAATTTGTTTTTCTCTTGACCTCTTGTTATCCGCAGCTT
>JAEURE010000192.1 GCA_016789485.1 Anaerolineales bacterium
CTTAGCTTGTTGGCAGCCTACGGTCTTTCCAACACTTTTGACCTTGCTCCATATTACTTGTTATCCTCCCTCATTGGCCTCCTTGCGTTGGGACCTGCGCGCCGCTTTTGGGGTTTCCTTCGCGCAGGCATCGCTATTACGCTTTCCGGCATGGTAGTTCTTGTTGCCTACCGGTTGCCGTTCTTCCCGCCCGATTTGCTAGGCATCGTTCAATTTTTAGGGATCGTTGCTTTTTCCGGATTTGCCGCCGCAAGCATAACTCTTTTGCTTCAATATCTTTTTGCGCAGCTGCTTGGACTCACTACCTCCTTGCAATTATTGGATATATCCCGCCCCGAATCTCCGCTCTTGCAGTTCTTCCTGCGCAGCGCGCCCGGGACGTATCAACACAGCCTTCAAGTTGCCAACCTTGCCGAACAAGCCGCGGAAAAAATTGGCGCCGACCCATTGCTTACGCGCGTCGGGGCGCAATTCCATGATATCGGCAAAGCGCTCAACCCCACCTTCTTTATTGAGAATCAGATACCGGGCAGTGTCAACACCCATCAGGATGCCAATCCCGAGGAAGTTGCCGCCACCATCATCCGCCACGTGACGGACGGTGTGCATCTCGCTAAAAAGCACCGTCTCCCGCGCCGTCTACATGACTTTATCCTTGAACACCACGGCACACTCATTACCCGCTATCAATACAATCAGGCTATGGAAGCGGCTAATAACGATGTGACCAAGGTGGACATCGAAAAATTTCGTTATCCCGGTCCCCGCCCAGCTTCACGTGAATCCGCTTTGCTGATGCTGGCGGATGCCACTGAAGCCCGCGCCCGCGCCGAACGTCCCGCCACGGACGATGACCTTCGCAAACTTGTACAAAACGTGATCAGCACCGTGCAAAAATTCAACCAACTCGATGACACTCTCCTGACCTTGCGCGACCTCAACCTCATCACAGAATCCTTTGTCACCACGCTGCGAGGCATTTATCACCCGCGCATTCAATATCCCAATGCCAAAGTACCTGACCAGGATTCGACCATGCTTACCGCGAGAAAAGAAAAATGATCAACATAGATAACCAGCAGGATTTTTTGGAATCAGCCCTTCTTGAGCGGGCCGCCCGCTTCACTCTGGAACTTGAGCCTGATTCTGCCGATGCAGACATTACCATCGTCCTGACAGATGACGCGCAATTGCACGAACTGAATCGCGATTATCTCGGCGTGGATGCTCCCACGGACGTGCTCTCCTTCCCTGCCGATGAATCAGACCCTGAAACCGGAGCAACTTATCTTGGAGATATTCTTATCTCGATCCCCCGCGCAGCTCAACAGGCGCAAGCCGCAGGGCATCCTGTGGAAGCCGAAGTGCAATTACTCGTTGTCCACGGTGTTTTGCATCTGCTTGGGCACGACCATGCCGAGGCGGAGGAAAAAGCCCGCATGTGGGCCGAGCAGGAAAAGGTTTTGGAAAGACTCGGTCTGGGTCACATCAAAATTCAGGATGCGGAGCACGAGTGAAAGATTTTTTTTCCTCCCGCATGCAATCGTTTCGCCATGCCTTTCGCGGCTGGTTTTACGTGTTGCGCACCCAGCGTAATGTGTGGATTCATAGCGCCATTGCGACGGCTGTATTTTTTGTCGGCCTTTGGCTGAATATTCCACCGCGTGACTGGGCTGTGATCATCCTCACCGCTGCGCTGGTGTTCAGTGCTGAATTTCTTAATACCTCTATTGAAGTTACTGTTGACCTTGCCAGCCCGGATACCCATCCGCTTGCCAAGATCGGCAAGGATGTTGGTGCTGCCGCAGTATTGGTTGCCGCTTTCGCCGCGATCCTGATTGGCTTATTGCTTCTCGGTCCCCCTCTTTGGCAAAAAATAATTGCCCTGCTTCCCTAATTCCTAATTGGAGTCTTTCATGTCTTTATCCTTCAAATTCGGTACCGTAGGTTCACCCTCAGGCACGCCCAAGAAACCCGGTGGCTCGGTGGGTGCGATTGAGTTCAGCAAATCCATCGGCTTGGATGCATTGGAGTTGGGTTGGGTGCAATCCGTCCGCGTGACCGAAGCGACTTGCGCGTTGATCAAAGCGGCAGGCGAAGCGCAGTCTGTTTCATTGAGCGTGCACGCGCCATACTTTATCAACTTGAACGCCACAGCAGAAGAATGGCCCAAGTCTCGCAAGCGCTTAATGGATGCGGCGCACTACGGCTACCTCGCAGGCGCAACAGACATTGTCTTTCATCCCGGTTCTTATTTTGGCAATGACCCCGCTGACGTGTTGAAGATCGCCATCCCGCGCTTGAAAGGCTGCGTGGATGAATTAAAGAAGAACGGTGACATGGTCACCATCCGCCCGGAGACGATGGGCAAATCTGCCATGCTTGGCTCCATTGAAGATGCCCTCGCCATGAGCGCGGCAATGGACATGGTGCAACCCTGCATCGACTTCGCCCACATGCACGCCCGTCCCGGTGACGGTTCGATGAATACTTACGAAGAATGGTCAAAACTTTTGACGAACTACAAAAAGGCCTTGGGTGCAAAGGCGCTCAAGAATTTGCACATCCATCTCTCTGGCATCGAGTACGGCGATAAAGGCGAGAAGAAACACCTCTCCCTCGCTGAAGCGGACTTGGACTTGAAAGCTCTCTTCAAAGCATTGAATGATTTCGGCTGTGCAGGCCGTATCATGTGCGAAAGTCCCATCATGGAAGAAGATGCTTTGAATATGAAAAAGGCGTGGATGAAGGTGAGTGGGGAGAAGGAAAAGTTATAGTCTGGCAACCAGCCCAAAGTCTGAGGGAAGAAGCGAGAACATGTGGGCGTCATAAATTGCCGTGCCCACCGTCATTCGGTTAAGCAAAATCCCTTCGTAATGTGCATCCACTTTTTGGGCCACGCGTTTGCTGGCTTCGTTCCCCACTGCAATGACGATCTCTGCGCGGATCAAATTTGCTTTTTCAAATGCGAACTGTGCGATCAATTTTGTGGCGCGCCCTGCAATGCCCCTGCCGTGATGTGACGTCCGCACCCAGTAGCCAAGATTACAAAATTTATAGACGGGGTGAATATGACTCAACCCACAGCCGCCGAGGAATTCGTCAGTCTTTGCATCCACGATGGCGAAAGAATACATGCTGCCGTTTGACCAATGCGCGCGCGTGACAGCGACGAAGTTGCGCGCCGTTTCCAACGTGTAGCTTTCATTCGCCCAGGACATCCACGGACTCAATTCGGGCAGGGACGATTGCACCGCCTGATGCAGATCTGCTTCATCCCCGAATTCAAATGCGCGGACTGTGACGGCGCCATCTGTGAATTTCATAAATGGAAACATATTCCCTCGTGTGTCACTCTGAGCGGAGCGCATCGTCCCTATAAGGGGAAGAGTCTCTGTTGCTGATGTCCGAGATGCTTCGCTCAGCATGACAATTTGCAAAGTGAATTAAACAAAAAAGAGACACATTTCACCGAGTAGTTCACCTCTGTGTTCTGTGTCTCCTTTTGATTTCGTTGAAGAAACTATGAAATGTATTCTCTCAAACTATGTTCTACCGCATACGCAGCCGCTTCAGCGCGATTATTCACGCTAAGCTTGGAAAGGATGCTGGAAACATAATTGCGGACGGTGCCTTCGCCGAGGAACAAACTCTTGGCGATCTCGCGGTTGGTCTTGCCTTCAGAGACGAGCAGCAGCACATGCTTTTCCTGCTGGCTCAAATGAGCGAAAGCCGAAGCCTCCTCTTCTTTGACGGCGCGGCGCACTTCCTGAAAGACACGCTGGGTCACGGCGGGGTCAAGCAACGCTTCGCCGCGTCCAACGGATTCAATGGCCTTCACCAGATCCTCACTGCCGATCTGCTTGAGAATATAGCCCGAAGCTCCTGCGCGGATCGCGGAGAACAGCATTTCATCTTCAGCATAAGAAGTGAGCATGATTACTTTTGTGTTGGGGAATTGCGCCACGATCTGCTCGCAAGCCTCGATTCCCGATGTGCCGGGCAGGCGAATATCCATTACCACGACATCAGGTTTCAGGGCGGCAGTTTGCTCCAGCGCTTCGCGAGCCGAACCAGCCTCTCCAACCACATCGAATTGCGGGTGGCGATCCAACAGGGATTTCAATCCCAGCCGCACCACCTCGTGATCATCTACCAGGATAATTCGTTGCTTTTTCATGGGCCTATTTTACCTCAGGAATATGCAAAAAACGGGCAAAATACACTACTTTTGCGCGTTTTTCAAGGTCAACAGATGCTCTTCGATGTGAGCCAAATTCCGCTCCACCCAGAGTTGCAAGGTCAATTCGCCGCCCATCGTCTCGTGCCTACTCTCGCGTGACCAGGCCTCACGCGGCATCGATTGCAAGGATTTGCACAAACTCTGAATGCTCGTCTCAAAATCATTCACGATCTTTGCCAACGGTTCATCCCTGCTGTAATTTGCCGCCATCCATGCATCTGCATCGAAACTTTTGAATTCGGGGTTCTCCTCATTCAACGCTCGGCGGATGCGCTCGCCATAGACCATCTTATCCACGTCCCGCGTGTGCGATGCGATCTGATGCACCGTCCATTCACCCTCCACTATTGAAAACGGGTCGCCGAACGACTCACAAGCCGCGCAAAATTCCTGCGCCGCTTCCTCGATCCTCGCAATCAACTTTTCACGGTATTCAAGTAGTTCCTTCATTTCACCTCCAACAATAAAAATATCTGATTTACGATATCTGTCGAATTTTCAACGGCAAACACCCGCACGCCATGTGGACTCAATTCCCTGTCCGCCTGAATGGATAGCTCCGCCAGCCCTGCTTTGCTCGTGAAATAAGCCCCCGCCTCTTTGACTCCGCCTTCAGTTGCTCCCGTTACGAGATTCAGGATTACCCCGCCGCCTTTCGCGATCATCAGCCGTCCCACAGATTGGGTCATCAGAAATGCGCCTGTCAAATTCACATCCAACGTGCGATGCCAATCCCACTCATCCATCTTCAACAGTGAACCATGCGGTTCCACTGCCGCGTGGTTCACTAGAATATCGATTCCTCCAAAATCATCTTCCACGCTATTGACCACTGCCTGCACGCCTACTTTTTTTGCGATATCTTCAATATATGCTTTGGCTTTTCCGCCGCGGGCGAGTATTCCATCTACAACTTCTTCCACATTGATCGGAGAGATGTCGTTGGCAGCCACAATTACGCCGTGCTCTGCAAACGCCTCTGCCAATGCCCTCCCTGCTCCCTTTCCCGCGCCAGTAATTAATACAACTTTATTTTCAAGTCTATTCATCTTTTTTCCTGCAGTTTAATTGCAAACTGGAATTGTGTCGGGATTGATATTTGCATTCAGCGGCAATCCAAAATAGGGAGTCGGGTCGTAGGTGTTTTCGATATCCAGCTCATTCTTGAATTTTCCGAAGCCATCATCTTCTACAATCGAAATATGCAAATGTACTCCTACAGGGTTGTTCGGGTCACCGGAGTAATTTCCCTGATAGCCAAGTAGTGTGCCAGCTTCCACAAAAACTTCTTTTGTCCCTGCAGGGAAATCGGAAGAGATAAAAGAATTCCCTTGCGGGTCTGCCATGTGAGTATAGTACACCCAGATCTGCCGAGAGGTTTGCAGCGGGTCTTCCGGCACGCGGATGATGACCGTGGATATCCAGTCTGCTTCACGGGTAAGGTACCCAGAGTAGGCGGCTACAACAGGTGTGACGCCGACATCTGTCCCTGCGAAAATGTCCAGGCCGGAGTGGCGGTGACCGGGGCGGAATGAATCGTCC
>JAEURE010000193.1 GCA_016789485.1 Anaerolineales bacterium
CATATTATATTGCAACGATTTATACTATAGACAACAGGTCTTTTCGAATTCCTATTTACTCAAAACAGACAGCCAACACAACCATAAATGTATCCGAAGACTCGAATTACGAAATGTTATATCAGGCTGCGACATCTAGAAACGTAGAGCCAAATGCGCTATATCAATTGGAAGTTACAGCCTTCAATGCTAATGGCTCTCCAATTGCAGTAGGACAATCAACTGGCTTTTATATAGTTCGTAAGTGAAATAGGCAAAGATACACCAAGAAAACACCGCCCAACAAAGCGTCCCGATAGAACTGGGATGATATCCCCTTCGGGGATGATATGCACCTGACGCTGGGGACTGCCGCCTTCGGCGGCGTGCGCACATTCCAAGCATTTTTCTACGTCTGAGCATTTTTCTGTCTGGACGGCTTCGCCGTCTCCACCCTAGTTGTCGAGCCTGTCGAGACACAGCGCAGGTCTTGTGCCCAGAATGGGCAATCCCCTTCGGGGACGATGTCCCGCTCCGCTCAGGGATGATATCGTAATACCCCTTCGGGATACAAGTCTGTTAGATAGCTAAAATTATAAGTAGAGGAAACAATGAATAATTCTCAAGAAGAAGTAACGTCTATAGATGAACTCAAGCAGTTCACCAAGTTCCTTCAAAGCCTTTGGGCGACTTTGGCAGGTATTTCCGTACTGTTTCCTTTATCAAATGTGTTGGCCAAAGTCATTCCACTGGCGCAGTGGCCCGAAGGTGGCTTTGCATACTTCAATCCCACCCTGGTGACGGCTATTTCAACCGTGACGTGCCTTTTCATAATACTTTGGACATTCGGGCGTCGGCAACAATTTGCAAATGCCAAGAGAAGGCAATTAATTAGAAGGGAATCGGCGCTTTCCTTTGTGGTTGGAGGGATTGGGTTGATCGTTTATCTAATCGGTCATTATGCAGTAACCCAAGACTTTTATTACATTGCGTTCAATTGGGCTAGTACTGATCCGCAGCGGGTATTTGGTGATCTGCTTCTGTTAATAGCATATTGTGTGTTTTTCGCATTTATGACACGCGCCTTTATGTTGCTGGGAATGCTAGAATATTATGGCTCAAAGAGGCGTGCCGCCTAACACAGCGTCCCGTAAGAACATCGGGATGATATCCCCTGACCCTGGGACTACCGCCTTCGGCGGTGTGCGCACATCTCAAGCAGTTTTCCGCAGTCTGCTTGCTGAATTTAAGAAAGTACGAGATGAACAAATTCAATTGTTATCAAAGTTTGATGAGCAGGCATGGAATTCCTCTTGTGAAACTGTCTGGGGACCAGTTAAATTGTCTTGGGTTGTAAGTAAAACTTATCAACATACAGCCGAACACACAAGTGATATTCTGCGAATCGCCTTATTCTGGGATTCATGGCTGTAATGGCGCATAGTTGGTTTGTGGATATTTTTGGCATTGGGGTTGATAATGTAGGTTTGATTTGATTTTCTTCGCAAAGGTCATAGCAAAGACATCTGCCAACACATCTGAATTTTTTGCAAACTTTCACCAACTCTTCCCCCTTAATCCAATCTCTAGGAGGCGGGAATCTAGGGAATAATAGAGTTCTTGATACTTTTATTATCCTGGCTCGCTCCATCTGACAGTTATAGCGTCACTTCCGTGTCAGCGGATGCAGGAGCACTGAAACGGGTTGCGGTTGAATCTATTCACGAATGTGCTGTTTGACTATTGAGCATCCCTGCAACCTTGCAAAACCGTTACCTTACGGGGGTGATAAGGTGAATAACCGTATCCATACGTATAATTCTTTTATTCAAACCTGTTATATTCTTTCTCGGCTTTGAGGAAAAATGTCTGTTTTTAAGGATATTTCTTATCGGCAAATATCCGCTCGCAAGATACGCGTCCCGATAAGGATAAAGCTCACTATACCCTATTTAATTCTGTCTTTAATTTTGGCGGCGGCAGCTGCGTACCTGATAACGCAATTAGTACTCGAAAATGTGGAGGAACGTTTCAATAAACAATTATATGAGGCGGGGAAGATATCCTCCGAACTGATCGTAAATTATGAATCGCAGTTACTACAAACTCAACGTCTATTAGCAAATGCAGAAGGGGTATCCACGGCCATTCAATCGAATGATCCAAACACTTTGAGAGCTCTCACACTGGGCATCATTGCAAATGATCAACAGGAAGCAGTAGAATTTCTCGATATCCACGGATTGCATGTGCTTTCCGTCCACCATCGTCATGGCGCAAATCCAGAGGATTATGACTTCTCAACAGGTGCCCAAACATCATTTACCAACCTGGAAATTGTGCAAAATATTCTCGCACAAAAGAATGATGTCACAGGCGATAAATTTGCCGACCTGATCCAAACTGATTGGGGTGATTTTCTGTATATTTCCGGACCCGTTTATGATCGACAGGGAAGTCTGGCTGGTGTTGTCTTGGTAGGCAGGTCACTGCCAACATTGACGGCAGATATACGCGCCAAAACATTTGCGCAGATTACCTTATATGATGCGCTGGGCCAGGTGATCTACAGCACCCTCCCTTTCCCACAAGATTTGGCCTCGGAAACAGCATCTCTGACCATTTCGTTTAAAGATATCAGCAGCACGAAGCGCGATATTTCCAATCAGCGCGATTTTACTGCGGCAAATATCCCATTTTCTGAAATTCTTGGGGTTTGGGAAGTGCGTGGAAACCACGAATTGGGAGTGCTGGGAGTTGCATTAAGTCAGAATGCCGTGGTGCAAGCCTCTGTCAATTCGCGCTGGCGTATCTTTTTTATGCTGGTATCTGCAAACTTTTTGATCATTCTGATCGGTATCAATCTGGCTAATACAATAACTCGTCCTTTAATTCGACTCGTGCAGGCGTCAGTTCAGGTATCTCAAGGCGATTTGGATGTTCAGATCAACTCGAGCACAAATGATGAAATTTCCGTCCTGACCGAATCATTTAATAGTATGGTGGCGAGCCTTAATCAGTCTCAAAAGGAACTGCTCAACGCCTATGATGATACTCTTGAAGGATGGGCCAGAGCTCTTGAATTACGTGATAAGGAAACGGAAGGGCATTCAGAGCGCGTCATGGAACTCACAATCCAATTGGCTACTGAAATGGGAATTCATGGGGAGGCTTTAACAAATATTCGCAGAGGGTCCCTCCTTCACGACATCGGCAAGATGGGCGTCCCTGACGCAATTCTGCACAAGAAAGGAAGCCTGACTGAAGAAGAGATGGCAATCGTCCGTCGACACCCAAAATTTGCATACAACATGTTGAAGGAGATCGATTATTTGCAGGCTGCGCTTGACATCCCCTTTTGCCACCATGAGAAGTGGGACGGTACAGGTTATCCTCGCGGTTTGAAGGGGGAAGAAATTCCGATCACGGCCAGAATATTTTCCATCGTGGATGTGTGGGACGCCATGACCAATGATCGTCCCTATCGAAAGGCCTTGCCACTGGAGGAAGTCATATCTTATCTGAAGAGTCAAAGCGGGCAGCATTTCGATCCAAATGTTGCAGATGCATTTTTCCGTATTTTGAATACGTACTATAAAGGAAAAGCATGAGCGAACAGAATAATCATTCTGCCTCCGTACACCAGGCCACCGAGAATAAATCGCGCCGCGTGTTTAATATTGCAGCAATCCTCCTGTTATTTTCATTTTTATTATTTCTCTGTCAGTTGGTGAACTTCGGGACGTTCAATGTCAAGGCGAGCGGGCATGACAGCTTGCCCGTCTCGATACGAGCCGCCTCCCAGGCCGATTACAGCCGCGATGCGTATGCGCTAGCCATTCCTATTATCAGCGAGGATATTCTCAAGCAGATCATCGCTGATATGCCCGCCACAGGTAGTCCACAAGACCGTATGTCAACTTTGCAGGCTGTCCTTTCTTTGCCTGTACCCAGCATGACACCTGACGGTTTTTTGCCTGTAACCATTACCGCGGCACAAACAATTCAACCAGTTTTCTCTCGAACCCCTGCTTCAAACCCAACGTTACCAAAAACGCAGATACCGACTTCCATCTTAACACCAACGAAATCCTTTATTCCAACAAAGGCGTTGACTCCCACCCCAGAATATATATCCACGAACACGGTCACTCATACATTGACCTACACTCCCACCCAAACATTCACGCTCACGAACACAGCCACCAGCACAGGGACCTACACTCCCATCCTGACGCCAACCGCCATACCTATCGAGACGAATACACCTACGGTCACGGCTACCCCGACAGATACGCCCATCTGTGCGCTGACATCGGATGGCATCAACATCTCCGCCCAGCAAATTGACATGACTATCACAAACACCGGGAGTACTCTGGTAACGATTACTGCCATCAACGTCAACTGGCCTGACACACCAATGTCCCAGGATATAAAAGAGGTCAAATTTGAAGGTGTGACCATTGTAAATTCCACTGACCCCGAACCGCCCAGCAAATATCCCGCCGAAAGGAATTGGACAGGAGCACAGAGTGACCGCGAATTGGTAGCCTCTGATTCCCAATTACTTGAGTTCCTGTTTCAGGAGAACCTTCAAACCAGCGGATACAGCGTCACGATCACCTTTGATAATGGCTGCATGATAAACGAAAGTAATTAGTTGACCTGTCCATTGCGGCTGGCGCAAATCTAAAAAATTTTTCTACGCCTCGGCCTTTTTCTGGCTGGACGGCTTCGCCAAGTCCACGCAACGGGGCCACAGCCCGCAGAGCAAGTCCGCGATCCCCTGCGGGAATAATATCGCAAGTCCGTTAGGCAGTTATTAGTATAAAATTATCGTATTGCATATGGATAAATCGATGACAGACGATTCGATTGAAATCATTACTGCTCCTGCTATTCCAGGGTTAAGTTTTCGCCGCTTTCGTGGACCAACCGACTACTTACCCATGTCCACCGCCATCGCTCTCAGCGCCGACGCGGATCAGGTAGAACGCGTCGCCACCGCCGAAGATATCGCGATGTCCTATACCCATTTAACCAACAGCGACCCATATCACGATATGATATTTGCTGAAATTAACCGTGAGGTAATTGGTTATTCACGCGGCTGGTGGTTCGAAGAAGAAAACGGCCCTCGTCTGTATGCGTTTGTAGGGTTTCTGGTTCCTGCCTGGCGACGAAAAGGAATCGGTCGAGAAATGCTGCATTGGATGGAAAGCCGTTTGCGGGCCATCGCAACTGAACATCCAACCGAACAGAAGAAATTCTTTCAATCTTTCGTTACACAATATGAAGTGGGCCTAGCAGCTATGCTGGAAAATGAAGGCTATCAGCCCGTTCGCTATAACTGGGAAATGGTGCGCCCGACATTAGACAGTATCCCTAATTTTCCTATACCTGAAGGCTTGGAAATCCGCCCTGTGCTCCCGGAGCATTATCGGGCAATCTGGGACGCAGCCACTGAAGCTTTTCGCGATCATTGGGGGTTTTCACATCCCACTGAGGAAGATTATCAAGATTGGCTGACAGATAAGAACATTTTTCAGCCAGACCTCTGGCAGATTGCCTGGGATGTAGCGACGAATCAAGTAGCGGGACAGGTCCGCCCCTTTATTTATCATGTGCAGAATGAAAAATACAGCCGTAAGCGAGGCTACACGGAGTCTGTCAGCGTTCGCCGACCATGGCGCAAACGTGGACTGGCGCGGGCTCTTGTCGTCCGTAGCCTCGAAGCACAAAAACAGCAAGGTATGACAGAATCTACTCTCAGCGTGGACAGT
>JAEURE010000194.1 GCA_016789485.1 Anaerolineales bacterium
CGGGTCATTCGACCTGATAGCTGATTTCAAAAGACCCTTGGCATCTTCCGGCGTTCCAGGGCTGACGACCTTGAGACCAGGGAAGTGCGCGAAGATGGCATCGGGAGTCTGCGAGTGCGTTGCGCCAAGCTGACGCCCGCCGCCGCCGACCGCACGAATGACCATCGGGAGGGTGAACTGTCCGCCGAACATGTAATGCAGTTTCGGCGCCTGATTGACGATGTAGTCCATTGCGGAGAAACCGAAGTTGATGGTCATCAACTCCGCAATAGGGCGTTGACCGACCATTGCCGCGCCAATTGCGCCGCCGATGATGGCATTTTCCGCGATGGGTGTATCTTTGACGCGGGCCGCACCGTATTTGTCATAAAAGCCTTTGGTTACGGCATAGGTGCCGCCCCAAACGCCGACCTCTTCACCCATAATAAAGACTGCGGGGTCACGGTCCATTTCTTCCATAAGAGCTTGCGAGATCGCCTCGCGCATTGTGATTTTTGCCATGTGTAAATCCTCGTGTTACTCGGATGACCACTGACGATAGACCATTGACCACGGTCTGTCGTCCATTGTCCATCGTCTAATCTGCGTAAATATCCGTAAACAATTCTTCTGCTGCGGGTTCGGGGGAAGCTTCAGCGAATTCAACAGCCTTGATAACTTCCTCTTCCACGCGTGCTTCGATCTCGTCTAAGCCCTTGCGTGTAGCGACTTTCTTGTCCAACAGGTATTTATTGAAAATACCGATGGGATCATTTTCCTGCCACTTCTTTACTTCTTCAGCTTTGCGGTAGCGTTCAGGGTCGCCCATGGAATGTCCACGGAAGCGGTAGGTGTCGATCTCAAGCAGATAAGGTTGGCTGGATTCGCGGACGTATTTTATAGCTTCTGCCGCAGCCTCGTAGACTTTCGTCACATCCATGCCGTCCACTTGGCCGTTCTTCATGCCATAGCCTTCGGCTTTCTGGCGGATTTCTGTCACGGCAGAGGCGCGGTCAACCGCAGTGCCCATCCCATATTGGTTGTTTTCACAAACCCACAGCACGCGCAGCCCCCAGGTTTTTGCAATATTCAACGCTTCATGGAAATAACCGATGTTGGTCGCGCCGTCACCGAACATACAAATGGTGACGTTATCATTGCCGGCATACTGATCGCCGATGGCAAAACCAGAAGCAATGGGGAGGTGTCCGCCGACGATGGCATGTCCGCCCCACATGTTTTTGGACGTATCTGCCATGTGCATGGAGCCGCCCTTGCCCTTGGACATGCCTGTTGCCTTGCCAAGCAATTCCGCCATCACTTCATTGGCAGAAATGCCGCAATTCAGCGCCACACCGTGGTCGCGATAGGCAGTGATCACACGGTCACGAGGTTCTCGGGCTGCGATCAAACCCGTTGAAACGGCTTCCTGCCCGATATACAGATGCATGAAACCACCGATTTTGCCAGCCTGGTACAGTTCTGCGCCGCGTTCTTCCACACGGCGGATCAATACCATCTGGTGATATAGATCTAACAGTTGTTCTTTCTTCATTAGGTTGAAGCTCCAATAATATGTTTCGTACGCCAAAGGCGTGACGCAATTTGAATTAATGCTGGAAAAAACAACACCAAAAGTCTTCCAGCGTTGTGATTCCTGAGAACCGAATCGGGGATTATATCAGAGAAAAATTGCCCGAATTCAGAACGGAGAGTTTTTGAAAGCAATAGATCGCAAAAAATATTAATATCAAAAATGTTGACTTTTCCCCTGCGTGTGCTATAAATAATATATCCGCCAGAGTTGTTTAGCTATTTATTTCAAAGGAGAGTTAAATGAAACTTACACCGCCCAAAATGATTACCTTCTGGATCGCCATCGCCCTCGGTGTACTCGGTTTGCTTGCTGAACTTGGTACTCTTAGCATTTTGCCTATCGCTGCTTTCTGGCTTCTTTTCATCGGTTTTGTTCTTCTGGTTCTTGGCCTGTTGGTCAAAGGTCTCTAATTTTTTTCAACTGGCGGATTTTCAAACTCCCTGCATTGCGCAGGGAGTTTTCGTTTAGTGTTGAAAACCTCATCTGCAGGCAGGCACAATCTGTGCTACCCGTTGTGAGGCGCCATTCTCGTTTACAGCTTCGATCTCATAAGTGAGATTTTTATTCAAGGGGGCAAAGTTATCCTGATGGATGAATTTGTTAGACTTTAATTCAACGATCTTCTCGCCGTCACGATAAATTCGGAACCCCACCTCATCCGAGCCCCCGCTTGTCCATTTCATCGTGACAATGAATTTTTTTATACCAGGCTGGCAGGATTGATTTGTGATAAAAAATTGTCCGGGAGGGTTTGGCAAAGGGAGGGGCTCTTTGATTTGAACATTGCTAAAATCCGTATTCTCATCAGCGTTTTCGTTAAAGATCCAGCATTCCCTCCCTGTGGCATTGACCACTTGCCACCACGTACTGTCGTCATTGCGGCCAATGACCTGCATGACCTTCTGCTCTGAGATCTGGTCTACAATGTTATAAAACGTACTGGGTCCCATGCGGCAGTTGGAATTCTTTGTGAGCGTGATCTCGGCAGGAACGGATGGAGTTTCAGTCGGCGGGATCGGCGTTTCGGTTGGCATACTTGTGGCTGTGTTCTCAACAACAACCGTAGCGACGGTCTCTGTGGGGCTGATGGTGGGCACAGCGGCAGGTTCGGCGGTCCTCGAGTTTGTGCCTGGCAAATTACAAGCCAGCATTGCAAGAATCAAAACTACAACAAAAAATAAAATCCTTTTTTTCACCTTCATGGCTCATCCTTTGGTTATCGAATAACGTTTTGAAAATTATATCGTTATTGTTTTAATGTACAATAGCCCAATGGATTGGTTGTCAGGTTCAAAACACGGACAGGCCAAAAAGCTGATCGCTCAACTTGCGGATGGGACCAAGCGTGACCAGGCTGCACGTGAGTTGATCGGGATGGGGGCAGATGCCGTGTTGCCATTGATCGACGCGCTTCAGACTCAAGACTTGAACCTGCTCCTGACTTATCAACATATCCTCGCCCGAATCCCCTCCGCTTCGCCACATCTCATAAAGACTCTTGGAACCGCACATCCTCTCGTCCGTGCTCGTGTTGCAGAAGTGTTTTCACTCAGCAAAGATAAGAACGCCATCCCTGCCTTGATGGAAGCCGTGAAAGGTGAATTCTTCACTGTGCGTTCGCGGGCTGCGTTGGCGTTGGGCAATATCGGCGATGCGCGAGTTGTCCCTGTTTTGTTTCCACTGCTCAAAGATAACGATGATGAAGTCCGCATTGCGGCTTGCGTTGCCATCGGCAAATTCCGCGACCCCTCCACGTTTGACGAGATCACGAATGTTTTGCTGGATGACCCCAAAATAGAAGTGCGTCAGGCGGCGGCAAAAGTGTTGGGCGAAACAAAACATCCCGCCGCAATCCCTTTCTTGATGGAAGCTCTGCGAGATTCGTTTTGGTGGTACGAAAAAGAACAATCAGCCCAGGTGCTGTTGGATGCAATCGAAAGCATGGGCTCGGCCATTGTCGTTCCACTGATCGAGGCACTCGGTGATCGGGAAGTGACCGTCCGCAAGTATGCGGCGATGGTGCTGGGGAATTTACGCGATGCCCGTGCGATTGAAGAATTGGGGATGGCCGTGTACGACTTGCACCACGAAGTGAGTCAAGCCGCAGCGGAAGCGCTTGCCAAATTTGGCGCACCAGCCATCGGCTTATTGAGTGAGGCGCTGCGGCACCCCGAGGCGGCTGTGCGCGAGCATGCAGTCATTGGGCTGGGGAAAATCCAGGACGCCCATGTTGTTCCACTGTTGATTGAAATGCTGCACGATTCTGATCGAGTTGTAAAAAAGCAGGCGATTTTGTCGTTGACGGAATTTAAAGACCCGCGTGCCGATTTGCCACTCAGAGAGATTGCGAACGACCGCGCCGACCGCGAGCTTGCCATGTTGGCAAAGCAGTTGATCGAGAATAAAAAATAACACTTACACTTTTATCGGTAGGAAAAAACATGAGGCGCATTCATACTTTGTTGGCCGTGCAATCTGTTGTTGCAATACTGGTCTCCATTAATCGCCTTGGTTCATGGACGTTGGGCTACGTCCTTCCAAATGAATTTCTCCGCTGGGTGGATTTCAACAATATGCTCATCCTGCCACTCTTTAGTCTGGTTGCATTTTATCTCCTCAAGAAAACAATTGAAAATGGCTCGCCTGAAAGGGAGGGCCGCGCACACCTTGCGATCAACCTGGCTTTCATTGTTGGTATTTATCTTCTGGCAGCAAGTTATGGTGATCACGAAGTAACAAACTACCTTCATGTTCGTTTTTGTCTTGATGATCCTGTCAGTGATCTGTGCCGCATTGTGATTTTTAATGACGATGAATTTTCACACTGGATATTTTTTGCGGGCTTTGTGATGATGAATGCGGCGCTGCTATTCCTGCAGGTCTTGTTCCCCTGTCAGGAGAAGGTTGCTGGAAAAGATATTATCCTCTTGCTGGCAAATTCATTGTTCCTTGGCACAGGCGTTCTGGCGAATCTCGGTTTTGAAGAGATCGGCCTGGATTTATGCATCGTGGCTGCACTCGCTATTTTTTCAGCATGTTTACTTTGGAAACGAGGCAGACAGCCATTATTTATTTACTACGCATCAGCCTATTGGTTTGGCCTGATCGGCAGCCTGATTGCCCAGATGTTGAGGTAACTTTATTATTAAAAGGAGAACCCCATGTCAATGAATACTATTCTTACAAATGCCACAGATGAACAACTTGGCCTTGCTGTATTTGAGAATTTATACGACTTGTTCCGTGTCATGGCGCGGACTTTGCCTGAAAGTGAAATCGTTGAAGGGGATAAACTTTCCTATCACCTTACATTTCCAACCAACCCCATGTTTAAGGGTGTTTGGCAAACTCGTTTATCTTCAGCAGAAGTAGATAATGTTATCGATGAGACCATTGCATGGTTTAAAGAACGCAAGGCCCCCTTTTTCTTCTGGTGGACAGGTGGTAAAACGACCCCAGCCGATTTGGAGGAAAGACTGGTTCAACGCGGAATGATTTCTATGGAAGAGCAGACGAAAGAATTGGCAAAGGGCATCCTGTCTACCCAGCGCGGTTCACCTTGTATGGTCGCGGACTTGAACCGCATGAATGAATCTGTTCTCGACAGTGTGCCTGAAAACTTTGTCATCCAGGAAGTGGCGAACGAGACTATGCTTCATGATTTTAAAAGAATATTTGTGGAAACCTATGAAATCCCTGATTGGGCAGGGCAAGCTTGGGTGGATGCAACCCTCAAGGCAGGCGTTGGTAAGACGGAATGGAAAATGTACGTTGGATATTTAGGAGACGAGGCAGTTGCAACCAATATGCTCTTCAATGGTGGCGGCGTTGCCAGCGTGTATGCTGTGGCCACCCTCTCTTCTGCGCGTGGAAAGGGAATTGGAGGTGCGATCACGCTCAAGCCCCTGCTGGAAGCGCGCGACATGGGATACAAATATGCGGTTCTTTTTGCAACGGAAATGGGGATTGGGGCATATAAACGCATCGGCTTTCGAATGACCGAAAGCCGAATTAATCGTTATTTATGGAGGAATGGCTAATCCGTTCTAAGCGGAGTCGCCTGCTTTGGCGGTGCAGTCGAAGGAAACTAAGCTTTCCTGCTTTCCATTTCAAAACCGGGAATGCGGGTGGCTCTTTCCACCCA
>JAEURE010000195.1 GCA_016789485.1 Anaerolineales bacterium
TTCGCGCACCCTCAACCCCACTCGCAAGGCACTACAAGAATGTCTCGCCGAATTGGAAAGCGGGCAGTGGGGTTTGGCTTTCGCCTCCGGCATGGCGGCAACGGATACTGTCCTGCGAATGCTTGGACAGGGCGATCATGTGGTTGCCGGCAACGATGTGTACGGCGGAACATTTCGTCTTTTTGATAAAGTATTGCGCCGCTTCGGTCTGGACTTTACATTTGCCGACACAACCGACCCAGAGAATCTCGCCGAAGCATTAACCCCATCCACGCGAATTGTGTGGCTGGAGACTCCCACGAATCCTTTGTTGGCTGTCAGCGATATCCGCGCCGTAGCCCAGATCGTGAAGAGTCATCCCAACAAACCTCTCCTGGTTGTAGACAACACCTTTGCAACTCCATATCTTCAACGTCCATTGGAATTAGGCGCAGACCTGGTTGTCCACTCGATGACGAAATATCTAGGCGGCCATTCGGATGTGGTCGGTGGCGCGATCATCGGCAAGGACAAGGAACTCGGCTCACAACTGGCTTATCTACAAAATGCCATTGGCGGGATTCAAGGGCCAATGGATTCATTCCTCGTACTGCGCGGAATCAAGACTCTGCCGATCCGCATGGACAGACATGCACAGAACGCAGAGAAGATCGTGGCATTCCTGGAGAAGCAGAAAAATGTCAAGCAGTTGATCTATCCATTTCACGAGAGTCATCCTCAGGTCCAGATAGCGAAGCGGCAAATGAAAAATGGTGGTGGGATGATCTCATTCATTATGAAAGACGGGAAGGACTCGGCTGTCAAGGTCGCTGAATCTACGAAACTATTTACGCTGGCGGAATCGCTCGGCGGCGTCGAATCATTGATCGAAGTCCCTGCCGCGATGACGCATCTTTCTACACAAGGTTCCAAGCTGGAAGTGGATCCCGGACTGGTGCGGCTTTCGGTCGGGATCGAAAACGTGGATGATCTAATTGCAGATCTTGAACAAGCTTTGAAATAAAAGAAGCCTCCCTTTTCGGGAGGCTTCTTTATATTTTTTATTTTTTCACCCGGATCGTAGAGACATCGCTAGCGGCACTGACAGCCACCAGTGTTACATCATCATCCTGTTTGGAGCCGTCCTGATATTTTATAAGAGTTTCCAGTAGGTTATCGCAGACTTGCTGGGCATTGAAGTTTGCAAATCCGCTTAATGTTTTTTTGATGCGCTCCAAACCAAAGGCTTCACCTTTGGGGTTGCGGCAATCCGTCATACCATCAGTATATAAAAGCAGGGTATCACCGGGTAGCAGTTCGATGGTGCGCTCATCCAGTGTGATGTCGTCCCAAAGTCCAAGAGCCATGCCAGAGCTGTGAGGGATGCGGTCCACGCTTCCATCAAGATGCATTAGCAGAGGCGGTTCATGCCCTGCGCGAGCAAAGGAAAATTCGCGGGTTTTCAAATCCAATATCCCATACAGCACGGTGACGAATTGCGTGGATTTTTGCAGGCGGGTGATGTGAGAATTAACCAGGCGCAGTGCATCGCCGGCAGTCAAACCAATATCCGCCTCAGCCATGATGAGAGCGTGAGAACGCGCCATGAACAAAGCGGACGGAACCCCTTTGTCAGCCACATCGCCGATCAAGACACCAATACGGCCATCTTTGAGAATAAAGACGTCGTAAAAATCGCCTCCGACCTGTCGGGCAGGGAGAATGCGCGCGCCGAAACCGAAGTCGTCAAAATCGGGCAGCACATCGGGCAGAATGCTCAATTGAATATCGGCGGCAACTTGCAGTTCGCGTTCGAGGCGTTCTTTTTCGATCAATTGCGCTTGAGCATCCTTCAATTCATCATAAGCAATTTGCAGTTGACGGTTCTTTTCAGTCAGATCGCGGAATGTGGCTGTGTTGGTTGCATCCAAGCGCTGACTCAACACGCGCACCATGGATATGGCGAGTTCGGGATGTTTCTTTGTAATATCCATAAACTGGGAGCGGCTGAGGGAAAGCAGGGTGGATTTACCTCGCGCGCGCACGCTGGCCGTGCGATGACCGCCGGGCATAAGCAGGCTCATCTCCCCAAGATATTCGCCTTCATATAAAACATTGAGCAAAAGTTCCTGCGGCGTATCTTCCGCCATCAATACTTCCAGAACGCCGCTCAACACCACGAAAAAATGTTCGCCGGGATCGCCTTCACGAAAAAGGATTTGGCGATCATCCAACTCTATCGTATCCAGGCTCGAGATGATCTGATCCAATTCCTGAACAGGCAGGGCGGCGAACAATGGGATTTTAGACAGTAGATTGATGCTCATATTGTTAAATTATTTTTTACTTAAATCCATAACTTCTTTACCGGCAAGCTTGTCTTGAATTCTACTTACAACAAGGTCAAGATGACTCGGATGATTTACATAGTCATGGTCATCTGTCTGGATGGTCAAAACAGGACAAAGGTCAAACGAACCAAGCCATTCATCATAAAAAGAATCGAGCAGGGAAAGATATTCGGGCGTAATGCCGGTTTCCATGTTTCGCGCACGCCTGCGGATACGGTCCATCAAGACCGGCACAGGCGCTTTTAAATAGATCAATAGGTCGGGGCGCGGCAAGCCATTCACCACCACTTCAAACAATCTGCGATAGGCGAGGTAATCACGCTCGCCTAAATTCCCCATATGATGAAGTGCGCGCGCAAAGATATGAGCATCTTCATAGATGCTGCGGTCCAGAATTGCCGAGCGCGCATCCCGAGCCGCTTCAAGATACTGGTCTGCGCGGTGCCCCAAAAAGAATATCTGCAGATGAAAAGACCATGCGTGCATATCCCCGTAAAAATCGGAAAGGTACGGGTTGTCCGCCACCGACTCGTATCCAGTCCACCAGCCGAGGCGGGAACCGATGCGCTCCGTCAAAGTTGTCTTGCCTGCGCCGATATTTCCAGCCACCAGAACCAAATGTTTTGCCATAATTGGTTTGTATTTTATCACGCAAGAAGATTGCAGGTATAATTTGGAAAGGAGATCCCTTCAATGAAAATTCGCGACGCAGCCGGCTGGACCATCTTCGTTTTTGGTATTCTTGCTTTCTTCCTGGGGCTCATCGGCTTGATCCGCCCCGAAATCGTTTTGTCCGTTCTTGGTTTTGAAATCATCGAACGCGCCCAACGTGCCCCAAGTGATTACACCATGGTATTTATCATGGCATCCTCCATGGCATCGTTTAACATCGGTATCTACTACATGCTGGCAGCCCTGAACGACGTCAAAATCTTTTACCGCTGGACCGTTCCATTCCGAACCCTGACCTTCCTTGTCTTTACAACTCTAGTAATCAGCGGAGCTGCCCCACTAAAGTTTATTGGCGTAGGTATTTGGGAATTTACAGGCGCAATCGCCACAGGCATTGCACTTTACCTGGAAGGCAAAAAGAAATAGACGGAGATCACCATGAAATCCAAATGGATCGAACACAACGGAAAACAGGTTTTGTATCAGGATTTTTCCAATTTTTTCTTTAACGAAAAATCGGTTATTGAAGAATTACAGGAAGTTCAAGACCTTGTCCTCAGCCAGCCCGAGAACTCCGTGCTGGTGCTCTCCAATTTTTCGAACACAGAGATCACAGCAAACCTGATGCCGCTGCTAAATGAGTCCTCCAGCAAAACCAAGTCCCACGTTCGCAAGACAGCGGTGCTTGGCATCACAGGCGTCAAACGAACGCTGGGCGACCTGCTCTCCAGGATCACCGGCCAGCCGCTCATGTATTTCAACAGCGAATTTGAAGCAAAGGAATGGCTGACCAAGGAATAACTCGATTTCAGCTTCAAAGGGGAAAGAAAATAGTTGTATACTTAACCAATGAAAACAAGAATTGCATCCATACTTTTGATTGGAATTTTAATATTCCTGCTGTTCTCATGCGGGATAAATTCCGAAAGCCAGACAGAGCCTGGGGATGTTAACGTTGTCCGTACAGAGGCAGTCGCCACTTTCGCCTCCTCCCTGACCGAAACACTGGTTGCTGTTCCTTCGGCATCTCCCACCCCGGCAGTTGAACCAACTGCCACTCCCCCGCTGGTTACCGTCACACTTGAAACCCCGCCCACCGCGAATTCCTGCTACAACTTGCTTTACATCAAAGACGTCACAATTCCCGACGGCGCGCAAATGAAGCCCGGTGAAGTTTTCACTAAAACGTGGCTTGTGCAAAATATCGGTGGCTGCGCCTGGAGAGCAGGTTTCACATTCCAACATGTCGGCGGCGACTCGATGCGCGGCAGCCAAGTCACATTGACGGAAGCGATTCAAACAGGCTCAAAACGCGAGATCTCTGTGCAGCTGGTTGTCCCAAGCGGACAAAACGGAATAATCCAAAGCTCGTGGCGAATGGCAGATGAAAATGGAATATTTTTCGGCGACACTTTGTCGGTCAACATTACAGTTGGAACCGTTACAACCCCAATAGCCACAAACACACCTTAATTTATAAAACAGAGCTATAAAAAGGATGAGCACATGCTCATCCTTTTGCTTTACTAGAAAGCTTTCACCAGAAAACCAGATTATTTTCCAGCAAAAGCCCGCCCAAGATAATATCCTACTCCAGTCAAAAAAATCGACGGGGAGACACTCAGCAAAAAGATGCCAATCCCCCCAACCAGCCCGCCAAACGCAATCCCAAACATGGCAAATGGCAGGCTGAGTAAAAATGCGATCAACACAGCCCGGGAAACAGACGGGGACGCGCTGCGCCGCAAAAAGTAAATCAGGACGACACCAGTCAACATCCCTGCCAGAAAGATCACCACATAATCTGTAATTGAAATATCCGAATTTAAACCGCCAGCGCCAAAGGCACTCATGATGAGACTCAAAATAATGAACAAAAGCCCCGCCGCAAGCGACCAGGTAAAAGAAACTTTATTATTCATAAGCTCCACTCCTTCAAGATATGCTTTTGATGATTAAATTCCAGCGTTACTCAAAATAGACATGATCTCCGAAAGCGCCATGGTCAACTTGGGATGTTCAATGTTGAAATGGTCAATCGTATCCTGCAAGCGCTGGAGGACCGAATCTTCCGCCGGGGTGCTGGATTCTTTCAAGAGACTGCTTATATCCGCTGTGATATCCTCCAGAAGTTCGCGTCCTTTAACATCCTTGGGGTCAATTTGACCCAATTCTCCTTTTAATTGCTCGAGGAGTTCCATAATTTTCCTGTTCGGCATGCGGCACACTCCTGTTGAAAATGCAAATATTTGAACAATACTATTTTACTTCTTTTTGAATTTCAATACGCAAGGATTACCCCAATATTTCACGGTCTGCCTGTTCGATCTCTTCGAATATCCGTTTTACGTCCGCTTTCACTTCGGCGGTTGCGCTGGGAGTCATGGAAATAAATTTAACCAAATCGCGCGCCTGCCGCAACAGGTCTCTGACTCCTGCAATGTAGGAAATATCGTTTCTGCCCGCCTCCGCTGGGAGGGGAATTTCGCGGGCTTTTTGGATCAACTGCCGGGCACGGACGAGGCGCTCTGCTGCTGGGATAAGTTTTGCCATATCATTTCTCCATTTGAGAAAAAGGGACGCGACGAATCGACGCGTCCCTTTCTTTGCTGCAATGAGCTATAAACGAAATCAGGCTGCGCGATCCAAAGCGACTTGTGCTTTGTTAGCCGGGTCATAACGGACATAGACCATTTTGCC
>JAEURE010000196.1 GCA_016789485.1 Anaerolineales bacterium
ATTTCCTCTTGAATCAGGTGCGCCATCACATCTGCATGGTTGATGGTCTCGTCCACGTGGAAGTTTTTATCAAACAGCCAGGCATTGCGCGGGTTATTTATCCGCGCAACGGTACGGCGGGTTTTGAAGATCGTGCGCGCAAGGTAGCACAGCACAAGGTTGGCGGCATCGTCATTGGAACAAGCGACAAGCACGTTCGCTTTTTCCAGACCGGCCTGTTTCAAAACAGTGGGGTCCGTCGCCTGTCCTTCGTAGATCACTTCGGTGGGAAGTTCATGATGAAGACGTGCAAGCAATTCGCGGCGGTGTTCGATCAACCGCACCTGGTAGTCTTGTGCCAATAATTGTGAGGCGAGTTGAGCGCCTGTGCGCCCTCCGCCAGCAATAAATACATACATATTATGCCTCCTTCGCTTCCTGCAATTTTGCGCGCAGGGCTGTAACACCTTCGAGGGTTGCGCTTACGGTGAGAACATCGCCGTTCTTGAGTTTCGTATTCGGGGTTGGCAATTCCGCCCGTCCAGCACGAGTGAGCGCGGCGCAAATGGTATCGTGGCATCCGTTCAGCAGGTCGGCAATGACCATGCCATCCCATTTGGGTGTAATGTACATTTCATACACTTCCACTTCGCCATTGCCAGCCGAAAACACTGCGCGGAAGGAAGGGTCAATCAATAATTCCTGCACACGTTCCGCGCCCCAGGCTGTGGAACTGACGATTTGCAGGCCAAAGGCTTCAAGCATTTCCCGCATGGCAGGGTCATAATTACGGACAATAACCTGCTTTACATTGGGATAATGTGTACGAATGGTATGACCGATTACAGCATTCATGGTATCCGAGTTGGTAACCACTGCAACGCCGTCCGCTTTATCAACGCCGGCGCGGGATAATGCGTCAGAGGAAAGTGCCTCTCCTTCAACGACGCGCCCTCTAAAGTCAGGATGGAGGCGATTAAAAGCTTTTTGATCGCTGTCCACGACAACAATCTGGTGTCCATTTTTGAAAAGGCGGAAGGCTAATTCCGCTCCCACTCTGCCGCAACCGACAACAATGAAAATCATTTTACAACTCCTTAATGCCCGCCATTTTCATGGACATGGTATGGCACATTTGTTATCACAATATCGTGCTGATGTTTCAACTCTCCGCGCAAAATTTCGGCGGTATTGGTGTGCAGGGTGCTGGTCACGCGGTTATCCGAGACAAATTCAGGCACCACGATCGTGATGGTTTCACCAGGCTGGCGCTGTTCCGCGATGTCAGAAATATAGCCGAGGATCGGTTCAACAAAAAGGCGGTATGGAGAATCAAGCATAACCATACGAACGCCCTCACCCCAGGTCTCCCATTTTTCACGGACCTTCTCCGCATCCGCCGGTTCGATGACAACATGCACAGCCGTCACATCATCTGACAGCATGCGTGCGTAACGAAGGGCAGACAAAGTTCCCTGATGTACGCCGCTGACCGGCATGATCACGCGATGACGCATGGTATGCGGCGGAATGACGCCGAAGTTATCAAGCGAAAGTTTTTTGGCGAGGTTTTTATAATGACCATGGATCATCCATAAAATCCCTATCAAGGCCGGGATAAGAATCAGGACAACATACGCGCCATCCTGAAACTTGGTGACTGCAAACACCATCATCACGATTCCGGTACAAGCCGCCCCAAACCCGTTGGTTATCATCTTGAACCGCCACAGACGGTCATATTTGAGCGCAGCTATTCTTGAGGTGCCTTGTGCTTCAGCCTTTTCAGGATGTATTTTCCCAACTTTCGACCATCTTAATGCCATGCCAAATTGCGCCAGCGTAAAAGAGAGGAAAACGCCAATTGCGTAAAGGGGGATAAGACGGGTCACACTGGCTTGGAAGATAATGATCAGAATAGAAGAGAGTATTGCGAGAGCAACAATGCCCCGGGAATACACAAGGCGGCTGCCGCGATATGTTAATTGGCGGGGCAGAAATCCGTCCATTGCCATCAGTGCACTTAAGCGAGGAAAACCCGCATAGGCTGTATTTGCCGCCAACAAAAGGATAATAGTAGTCACCAGAATGACAGCAAAGTAAAGAATACCCTGCCCGCCAAAGATGGTGCGTCCAAGCTGGGAAATGACCGTTTCAACTTCGGAAGGCACCGCGCCTACCTGGCTGGCAAGGAATGAAATCCCCAAAAAGAGCGTTGCGAGGATAACAGCCATCCACGTCAGGGTGGCGGCAGCATTCTTGCTGCGCGGTTCTTTGAAAGCAGTTGTCCCATTGGAAATAGCCTCGATCCCGGTTAATGCCGCCGTACCGCTTGAAAAGGCATGCAAAATCAAAAAAGGAAGCCCAAACGCAGTAATACCGTGTGAATGGATCTCGGGAGGGTTTGCCACTATCCCCAATCTTCCGGAGACGTACTGGTATAAACCAACTGCAATGGTAATTAGCATGATCACAATAAAAGACATGCTAGGCACAGCAATTGCCGCCCCAGACTCACGCACACCGCGCAGGTTAATTAACATAATCAGGAAGACGGCAGAGACAGCCATGCTTACGCGGTATTCATATAGTTCCGGGTACGCAGAAATGATCTGGGCAATACCGGAGGATATGGAAACAGAAACGGTCAGAATGTAATCTGTAAGCAGAGCCGAGGCAGCAATCAAACCGGACAATTCACCAAGATTATCGCGGGCAACCACATAGGCGCCGCCACCATCCGGGTAGGCATGTATTACCTGAACATAGGAAAATGAAACGATCATCAGAAGAAGGACAATGGCAATGGAGATAGGGAAAACATATCCAAAAGTAATTGTCCCTGCAGCAGCCAGAACAACCATGATTTCCTGCGTGGCGTAGGCATTGGATGAAAGCGCGTCTGAGGCAAAGACAGCCAGCCCCACCGTTTTCCCGATGGTTTGGTGCGGGGCGTCTGCTGTAGATAGCGGACGTCCGATCAGCCAGGAGCGCCAGTCATGCGGCGGCTTGTAATCTGTTGTACGCTCGATAATGGGAGTTTGTGAATTATCTTCTTGGTTAATCATGGATACCAACTTACCGGAAAAATTTATATACTTCTTGAAAAAGCACAGGGGGGGATTATAGTACAAATCCGTTTTTTAAACGGGCTTGAAGTCTTTGGGCTGGGTCAGGGGAATCTGTAAATAGAACGTGCTGCCCTTGCCAACCACGCTATCCACCCAAACCCTGCCCCCATGGTTGGATGCGATTGAGTGGACGATGGCAAGCCCCAAACCGGAACCGGGCTGGGCGCGGGCTTCGCGTTGTTTGCCGCGATAGAATCTCTCAAAGAGACGTGGCAGGTCTTCCGGGGTAATGCCAAAACCGGAATCTTCGACAGCAAAGATCAAATAACCGGGCTGTGAAACTGTGCGAATGACCACATGACCGCCATCCGGGGTGTACTTGATCGCATTTTCCACAAGGTTGTAAACAGCCTGATGCAAAAGCGCCTGATCCGCCTCGACCGCATGAGGCATATCCTTGGGCAGTTCAACGCTCAAGTCGATATTCTTTTGGGAGGCTTGCAATTGCAGTGCCCCGGTGACACGTTCAATAATATCCAGCACTGTCACATGTTCCACCTGAAGACCCACGCCGATTTCGATACGACCCAGGTCAAGCAGGTTATTCACCAGGCGGGACATATTCTCCACACCCGAAATGATCTTCTTTACATATCCCTGTTGTTGTTCGTTCAATTCGCCGACCATTTCGAGCATGGTGGCATAGCCGCGCATTAAAGTCAATGGAGAACGCAGATCATGACTCACTGTCGCAACGAATTCGGATTTCATTGAATCCAATTCCTTGAAATGAGTCACATCGCGCATGATACAGACGCGTCCGATCTGGCGTCCATCCACAGTAACAGAAGAAGCAGTCGCAAGATACGTGCGTTTATCTGCCAGAACGATCTCAGTGGATTGAAGCGTTGTAGTTGCGGTTTGCAGCAAGGCCAGCAATGGTCTTAGCTTGATAACCTTTTCAGTTTCCATGCCGCTGCTGGCGCCATCCACACCCTGCCCCAGCGCAGTGGATGCCGCTCGGTTGGCAAGCAGTAATCGGTTGCGATGATCCGTCACGAGGACCGGGTCCGGCGTGGAATTAATGATCGCTTCCAACTGTCTTCGAGATGCCTCCACGTTCAAATAGAGATGCGCATTGGCTACAGCAAGCGCAGCCTGGCCAGCCAGTGTGGTCACAAAACGGACATCTGAATCAGAAAACTTGCGCGGCTGTTCAAACCCGGCCCAAACAACTCCATAGTAACGATTATCATGGCGCAGCGCCACAGCTAATAACGCCATTGGCTGCGGCAATGACGGGTCAAGGCTAAGTTCACGGGTGCGGCTCAAATTGGAAAAAACTATTTTTTCCTGGCTTTGCGCCAGGTCAAGGATCTGACTATCGAGATGGGCATAAGTATTCTGCGCCGCACCCAATGCAAAGCGGGAGGGTAGCTCAATAAAAGTATCGGGCAGGATGCTCGGCGAAAGCACCACGCTGACCGAGTTCGCCCCGATGGAAAGGATCGCCTCCAACACCGGCTTGACCGCATCCTGCATCTCTAGGCTGGATGCCACTCCCTGACTCACTTCCAACAGACGGTTTAGTTCCTCCAGCCGTGCCTGCAAACTGGAACGCATCTGCTCGAATGCGCCGCGCAACTGACCAACTTCATCCACGCCGTCCACTTGAAGCGGATTATCCAGATTGCCCTGCGCTATGCGGTTGGCTTCGGCAGCCAGGCTTTGCAAGGAACCAGTCACTACCCGCAGGCCGAGTCTTAATGAAACCATGGCAACCAGCGCCAGGAAGATGATCATCAAGGAAAGCGGCAGGGCAATATCCAGCGCAAACTGCTGCACTTGTTGAGCAGGGACTTTCAACACAATTGCCCACGGACGCCCAATGACAGGCTGGTAATAAACCAGTTCACGCGTGCCGTCCGCGGCGGTATCGTCATAAAAGAATGCTTCGCTGCCGCTTTGGCCGGTATATGCTGTTAATACCTGCGAACGATCTGAGTGATAAAGAATGCGATTATTCTCGTTCAGCAAAAAGCCAGTGCCGCCAAGCCCAACCATGTCGTTGATGCTTTCGATCAGCGGCAATGTCAATGGATTGGTCTCCAGTGTGGTGCGGCCAATCAAAATTCGCTGTACCTGTCCGGCAGCATCGACAACGGCGACCAAAAAGGAAATACGGGAAGCATCATCCACTGTGGAAGGCGGAGTGGAATAGATCTGTGTCAGCACTCCGTTGGAAGCCAGTAAAATACCGGTGTCTTCATCGGGGAAAAGCTTAAAGCCTGTTACTGCCGCCTCAGGATACCCAGCCAGCAAAGCCTTGCTGTTCACATCCAAGACAAATATCTGGTCAAAGTAGGGAACCGACTTGATCCGCAGCCCAATGATGGACTTTAACTCATCCCCGGTCGCTTCCAGCAGCCGTGAATCGGAAGCCATTTGCACAGCCAGGTTCTGCCCGGTTTCAAGGAAGAACGGCACACTTTGCGCCGCAGATTCTCCCGCGCTGGAAAGACGGTCCTCCAGCATATCGCGCGCGGCGCGGCCAGCCACCACCCAGTCTCCGATCAGCAAGGTAAGCAGTAAAAGGGAAATAAAAGTTCCAACTGCGAAAAGAAAACGAGATTCAAGACTC
>JAEURE010000197.1 GCA_016789485.1 Anaerolineales bacterium
AAGCGCATGTCATCGCGCCATTGGAGTGGGGAAATATCTGGGTATACGGGTTGGAGATTTTTCTGGCGGGTTATCTTTCGTACGAAGAATTTGGCCAGCGCGCCACGGCGCTTCCGCCGAACTCAAAAGTCTTTCAATATGAGCACACCCGTGTAAAAAATTTATCCCTGCCAGTTTCTCATTTGAAACCGATGAAAAAACTATTCGAGACAACAGATACAACGCACTGAAAGCGATTTTTTAAGGTAATATTATGTAGAACATGGAATCTACAAAAGAAAGACCTTCCCGCCATTCCAGAAGGCCGCGCCTGCCAAATGCATTTACAACCACACTTGGCATTGCGGTTTTGCTGGCGACCCTTTTCACTGCATGGACTCCAAATAGTTTTTTTACCAGCAACTTACAGGAACAATTACGTTTAATTCTCACGCCTCAGGCTGGACCGAATGCTGTTACTTCACCCCAGCCCCAACTACGCATTGGCATTGTTGCAGGGCATACAGGCAATGACTCGGGCGCGGTCTGCGTAGACGAGAACGGTGAGGTGGATTTAACGGAAGTGGATGTGAATTTGGAGATCGCCACCCTTGTGCGTGAAAGCTTGGTTTCGCGGGGTTATCAGGTGGATCTGCTAAACGAGTTCGATACGCGCCTGAATGGCTATCGCGCTGTGGCGCTTGTTTCCATCCACAATGACTCTTGCGAATATATCAATGAAGAAGCAACTGGTTTCAAAGTGGCGGCTTCGCTGGAAACCCGTGACGTGAACCGCGCACAGCGTCTGACAGCCTGTATGACAGACCGTTATCAACAAGTGACAGGGCTGACGTTTCACGAAAACAGCATTACCGCGGATATGACTGAATATCATGCCTTCTCTGAAATTGACCCGAACACCATTACCGCCATCATTGAAACGGGATTTTTGAATTTAGACCGTGAAATTCTCACAAACCAGACCGACCGCGTAGCTGAGGGAGTGACGCAGGGTATTTTATGCTTCATCAATAATGAAAGCGTTCTCCCCACAGCATTGCCTACATTAACACCATGAGCAAATCAAACTCCGCTCCGCAAACCAGCAGGCTTCGAGCCATATTGATCGGTATCCTGTTCATGGTTGTCATCGGAATCGCAGCATGGACGGCAACATCATCTCCAGCCTTGGGGGCAAGCGGCCCGGTTGTGATGCCAACATATGTCCGCTCCTTCGCATTCGCGGAGATCGCAAAGCCAACCTACACTCCACTCCCCACCACAACCGCTCTTCCATCAACTGAAATCGCGACCGTCACTGACATTCCAACCAACGCGCCTGAATCTGTGATCCAAGCGGTAATCGTGGATTCGTCTTCCAGCAATTCCAATTCAGAGCCTGAGCAGGCGCCAGTTTCCTACAGCGGGAACAAATACATCCTGGTGGACATCTCTGAACAGCATATGTATGTTTATGAAGCAGATACGCTCGTCTTCAGCTTCATCGCCTCTACCGGGATGAATAACGGCACGCGTGTCGGCAGTTTCAGCGTGCTGGATAAGATTCCAAATGCGTACGGCGCCACCTGGAACATTTGGATGCCCAACTGGCTCGGTATTTACTGGTCAGGCAGCCTGGAGAATGGCATCCACGCTTTGCCCATCCTCTCGAACGGCGGACAATTGTGGGCAGGCTATCTCGGAGTCCCCATCTCTTATGGATGTGTGGTGTTAGGCGTTTCCGAATCGCAGATATTGTATGACTGGGCTGAAATCGGCACGCCCGTTGAAATTCAACGGTAGGTACTTAATAAGAACGCTCCTCGCAACGACATGGAGCGAGGCAATAAAGGTTTATAATAATTATTGATGCATTTAATAGTGGATTTTCCCAAAGGTGAAATATGAACAAACCTCTTTCAAAACTACGCGAATCAATGGCTCAGGAAAACGGGAAAATCCCGCAGGGTAATGGCGGCTTGGGAAACCAGAATCAGGCAAACGGTGTAGTCCGAGGCGTTTCAAAGGGTGGAAATGTTAAGAAGAAAAGAAATCTAATCCTTCCAGTTCTGTTGATTATGATGGGATGCGCTGTCTTTTTGTTTGCGGCGTGGTCGGCGGTCAATTCACCGGTGCTGGCTTCCATTTTGAATATTTCATCCGCGCCGCAGCAAGCGCCCGTTCAATCGTTTGCACAGGTGGATATTGCCAAGCCGACCTATACACCCGCTGGTTTTCAGCAGCCCATAGTGCAGGTCATTGAGCCGACGGCAACGTTCACTGCGGCTCCCGAGGCTGTTGTATCGATTCCTTTGGATGTGCCAACTTTGGATGTAGTTGTACTTCCAACCGAAACCCCATTTGTGGAGCAGGCTTCTGTGCCGCAACAATCTGGCGAATCGGGCGGAATCACTGCACAGATCATCCCTGATACCCCCACGCCGGAATATGTCCCTCAGCCAACTGCGGTTGCAAATGTTCCCCCCTCTGCCCCATCGGGCAATGGCGGAGAGCGCTGGATCGATGTGGATCTTTCCCAGCAACGTTTGTACGCTTATGAAGGTGACACGCTGGTCAATTCTTTCATCGTTTCCACGGGCACCTGGCAAACGCCAACGGTGACTGGCCGATATAAGGTTTGGGTTAAGTTACGCTCGGCTCCCATGTCTGGACCTGGTTATTATTTACCCGATGTACCGTACATTATGTACTTCTATGGAGATTACGGAATCCATGGCACGTATTGGCATAACAATTTTGGAACGCCCATGAGCCATGGCTGTGTCAACCTTTCCATTCCGGATGCGGAGTGGGTGTATAACTTCTCCAAAGTTGGGACCGTGGTAAACGTGCATTATTAGCTTAAAGTCATTGCGCTGCCAAAGAACATGGCTCGCAATGACAACTATTTTTTAATGAAATCAACAAACTTATCTCGAAGAGATTTTTTGAAATTGAGCGGCTTGGGGCTGGCAGGGTTGCTGGCGCCTCCGCTCAATTTCGATTTTAATGATCCCTTCGCTGCACAGCAGGGACGTGTCACCACACGCACCGTCTGGGTATATAAAGCGCCATCCAAGGAAGCCGAGAAAGTCAGGTTCTATCAGAGGGATACAGTTCTAAGCATCAACAATACAGCCGTCAGCGAAGACGTGGAGGCGCATAACCGCATCTGGTACCAAGTCGGTACAGAAGCCTACACGGAAGGCTATGTTTACTCCGGCGACATCCATCCCGTACGCACCATCCTTAACAAGCCGCAGATGGAAATTCCAAAGGATGGGACGCTTGCAGAGATTAGCGTCCCTTACACTGACGCGCACGAAGAACCCAGCCTTGAATCGGATGTTGTTTATCGCATGTATTATGAAACGACGCATTGGGTCAAAAGCGTGGAAACAGCCGAAGATGGACAGGTCTGGTATCAGATCCGCGACGACAAATGGGACAAGCTTTATTACGCACGCGCGGAACATATCCGCATCATGACCATGGACGAGCTTGCGCCGATCTCACCCGAAGTTTCAAATAAAGATAAAAAAATCCTCGTGCGTCTCGATCAACAGCTTGTCATTGCGCATGAATACAATATTCCTGTTTTTGTAGCCGCAGCATCCACAGGTGCGATCCTGCGGGTCGGAACCTACACCACGCCCCAGGGTAATTTCCTCACCTACTACAAACGTCCCTCGCGTCACATGGCGGCTGGTGATATCGCCGCCAGCGGTTTTGACCTGCCCGGCGTGCCCTGGGTGCAATACATCACCGAAAGCGGCATCTCCTTCCACGGAACCTTCTGGCACAACGACTTCGGCCGTCCGCGCTCGCATGGCTGCATCAATCTCGCCTCCAGTGCCGCAAAATGGCTCTACCGCTGGACATCTCCACAAGTTGCCATGAACAAGGAATTTTCATTTGGGGGCGTGGGAACAAAAGTCGAGATCACCACGTAGTACCAAAGAGACATTCTCGAAACTTCCCCCCAACCTTTATGATTACAAAGTGCCGCATAAAAACGAAATTATGATTGTTTTCTAATAATTTCCAAGGAAATTATAGTGATTTAAAAACAAGCGGTACAATGAATTATGACCATCTCTCAGTTTTCACGTCGTGACTTTTTAAAACTATCCGCTTCGGGCGTGCTCGGGCTTGCTCTCTCCGAATTGGGCATTGACCGCGCCCTGGCAGCCCCTCCCGCTTCCCAAGGACTTGCCCTGTGGAGCGGCGTTCCAATTCAGGATGCACCCGCCTTTCATGCAAACAAGATCGAATTGCTTGGCAAGGATAAGGTTGTTGACCTGCTTGGGGAGGTTCAAGGAGAAAGTTTTGAAAATCCCTACAACACAACCTGGTATCAAGTGGCTGGCGGCTATATTCATTCCTCCATCCTGATGCCCGTGGAATCGAAGTATCAAAAAGCCGTATACGATATTCCTGCCGAAGGAAAGCTCGCGGAAGTCAGTGTGCCTTACAGTCTTACATACCTTGCGCCCTATTTTTACGCCAAGAACGCTCATCGCATCTACTACGAAACCACCCATTGGGTAAAAAAGGTAATCGTCAATCGTGAGGAAAAAAGCGTATGGTATGAAATCTATGACAACATACTAAAAAAATCTTTTTATGTGCCGTCCTACAATCTGCGCCTCATTCCAGACGAGGAACTGACTCAACTTTCCCCGGAAGTCCCCAACGAAGAAAAGCTCCTGCACGTAGACCTTGCCACCCAAATGGTCACCGCTTTTGAAGGGGAAAAGATGGTACTTTCTGTCCGCTGCGCCAGCGGACAGCGCGGCACAGATACGCCTGTCGGTGAATGGTCCACATATCACAAGGGACCATCCATTCACATGACCAATTTTGGCGATGCCGTTGCCAACATCTACAGCCTGCCCGGCGTACCCTGGGTTTCGTTTTTCACGGGTTCCGGTCATGCCTTCCACGGCACCTACTGGCACAATGATTACGGACGTCCTCGCAGTAACGGCTGTGTCAATCTACCCTCCAGTGTCTCCAAATGGGTATATCGCTGGACGAGCCCCATTGTCCCACCCAATGAAGATTACCTGAATCTGCCCGGGCAAGGCACCCGCGTTCAGGTTGTTTAAATTACACAAATCAACTTTATAAAGGAAAAGAAATGAACCCAATTTTTCAACACAACCACTTTCTGCTCAAACGACAAGTCTTTGCCCTCGCAGGTAAATTCCGCTTTTACGCCCCAAACGGACAACTCGTCATGTTCAGTGAACAAAAGATGTTCAAGCTGCGTGAAGATATCCGTGTCTATTCCGATGAAAGCAAAACTCAGGAAGTATTGATGATCAAAGCTCGCCAGATCATGGACTTTTCTGCCGCCTTTGATGTGGTGGACAGCGCTTCCGGTCAAAAGATCGGTGCCCTTCGCCGCAAGGGACTCGCCTCCATCCTGCGGGATGAATGGGAAATTCTCGATGTCGGCGATAATGTCATCGGTAAATTATTTGAAGACAGCATGGGGCTGGCTTTGCTGCGCCGCTTCCTCACCAACCTCGTCCCCCAGAATTACGATATCACCGTTGGCGAAAACCGCGTCGCTGACCTCAAGCAGAATTTCAACCCATTTACTTATGAATTAAATCTTGATTTCAGCATGGATGTCACCGGCCAACTGGACC
>JAEURE010000198.1 GCA_016789485.1 Anaerolineales bacterium
ATACTGTCTCGTTGGAAATGAATGATGATGGAAGGGGTTTTGAGCCGGAAGCTGCTCACCAAAGTGGTGGATTCGGGTTGCAGGGAATCCAGGAGAGAGTGCAACAGTTAGGAGGCACTTTGAACATTGAAAGCGCCACACTTAGGGGAACACGTTTGAGCGTAAGGATTCCCCTCGAATGAATAGTAAACGATTACGCTGGATGAATGAGCCAGGAGGCGACGACTATGAGCAAGACACCTATTACGTTATTGGTTGTAGATGATCAGACGATCGTGCGGAAGGGCATACGTGCACTTTTGGAACAAGTAGACGACATCCATGTGATCGGTGAAGCTGCTGATGGCGAAGAAGCCGTAGCCCAGGTAAAGTTGCTCAACCCGGACGTGATCTTAATGGATTTAATGATGCCCAAGATGGATGGCATTACCGCTATTCGAGAAATTCAAGCGGGTAAAACTCCCAAACGGATTATTGCTCTGACCAGCTTCGTTACCGAAGATAAGGTTTTTCCGGCAATCAAAGCCGGCGCAATGGGTTATTTACTAAAGGACTCAGAACCCGAAGACCTCATTACTGCAATCCGAAAGGTCAATCGCGGCGAGCCCTCTTTACATCCTACTGTGGCAAAAATGGTTTTGGAAGAATTAAGCCAGCCGGTTAAGCAGCCGCTGACACCCGATCCCCTGACAGGACGCGAAGTTGACATCGTGCGCCTGGTTGCGCAGGGACTTAGTAACCGTCAAATTGCTGACGAACTGGTTATTGGTGAGGCCACAGTTCGCACGCATGTGGGCAATGTTCTCAACAAGCTTCACCTGGCCAACCGTGTCCAGGCGACTCTCTATGCCTTGCGAGAGGGACTGACATCTCTGGACGAAATGGATAATCTTGGCAAAGAATAACCTTGGTCATCCCAGATCCTGTCAAGTTATAGGCCACCAGCAGGTGGCCTATTTTTATTGCTTCTAAACGGCCACATCAGGAATCCCCAAAAGTATGGACACGAAAATCCACACCCTGCTGATGACATATGAAAATAGCTGGGGTATTCTAATAGCAAGTGACAAATTACCTGCAAGAGATACAGGTGCTATATGCAAGTCCATGAATGTATGACGGTCAACCCAATTACGATTTCTCCGAAGACAACCTATGCACAGGCATCTCGGCTGCTGCGCCTGAAGAAACTGCATGCATTGCTAGTAGTAGATAAAGAAGGAGAATTGGTGGGGATAATAACGGAAAAGAATTTACTCGATATTTTGGCCGTGCTCGGGGTGCACACAATCAGCGATTTCTTGAGCGCTATAACGGTAGAGGAGGCGATGACCACGCGGGTGATCACAGTGCAGGAGGACTATCCTCTGGAAGAAGCAGCCCGCATCCTGATAGATCATAAGATTGGGAGCCTGCCGGTGATGCGCGGAGACCAGTTAGTAGGCGTTATCACTGAGTCAGATATCTTTCTGGCGATGACGGACGCATTAGGCGGGCGTTCAGAAGGCCTGCGTATTACGATCCATCTGCCAGAAGACAAAGGAGAACTTGGCGCGATCACAGATGGAATTATCAAATTAGGCGGTAGGCTCATGAGCCTCGCCACGTATTGGGGGGACAATCTCTTGAAACGAGTAATAAGGGTGAAAGTGCAAGGGGTAGATCGGGAAGAATTGCTTATGATGCTGGAATCGACCATCGGAGTTCAGGTGATTGATTGTTGTGAGAGCAGTGTCGAATCTCAACCCGGTGCAGTTTCTCCTGCGACGAATACGGAAGTGTTTCCGATTCAGAGCCTGGATGCAAAAATACCCTGGCTCTTGGACTCAAAATGACACACCAGAGCCTTGATTCACGCCAGACGAAAAGTATTCTCATTTGTGATGATGAACCTCGAGCGCGGCAAGCACTCAAGGCGTTATTGATCACCCGGGAGGTTACCTGTCAGGATGAATCCTCATCAATGATACATGTAGCCGGGGAAGCCCGAGATGGTTATGAAGCCGTGCAGCTGGTGAAAACGATACTGCCAGAGGTGGTAGTGATCGACGCTTGCATGCCTGGAATGGACGGCCTGGAAGCAACCCGTTTCATCAAGAAGAATTGGCCCCAGGTAAAGGTTATCGTGCTAACCATGTATCCTGATCAACAGGTTGGCGCACTCGCTGCTGGAGCCGATGCCTTTTTACTGAAGGGCTGCCTGGCTGAAACCTTAATTGAAACCATTCTGGGTTAGTTCATGGTCATCATCCAACATAGGACCATGTTCATAAAAAAACTTGTATGAGGTGACAGAAATGATGAACTCAATGATCGCTAACAGAGAAGAAATCTCTACAGGCGACCGAGTCTGGGTAATCGATCCAATGTTTGTCCAGAGCAACGGAACGATCTCGGCGGAAGTGATTGAGATTCGCCGGATCCTTGGTAAGCAGACCTATCTGATTGAAACAGAAATGGGTGAACGGAAGCTTGTGGGCGCGAATCAGATTAGCCAGTTTGAACCTTACACGAAATAAGGAGATATCTTATGAAGCATTATCAATACTTGATTATAGGCGGTGGCCTGACGGGTGATGCAGCAGCCCGCGGCATTCTCGAATTGGATGTGGCTGCTTCGATTGGCATGATCAGCAAAGAGAGCGATCCGCCCTACGCGCGCCCCAGTCTCTCAAAAGGGTTGTGGAAAGGCCGCCCCGTTGGAAAGATCTGGCGCAACACGAGGGATTTGGGAGTCGAATTGTATCTGGAGCGTACAGTTACAGATCTTGATCCAACGAGAAAATATCTGCGTGACAACGCTGGTGGTGAATACACCTACGATAAATTACTTTTAGCTACAGGCGGTTCGCCCATCCGCCTGCCTTTTGGCGATGACAATATCATTTATTACCGCGACTTCCAGGATTATCACCGTTTACGCGCAGCGACGGAACGTGGCGAACATTTTCTGGTCATAGGTGGTGGCTTCATCGGTTCAGAGATCGCCGCAGCATTGACGATGATCGGCAAGAAAGTCGTTATGATTTTTCCCGAAAAATCCATTGGCGCAAATATCTATCCCTCTGATCTATCCCAATTCTTGAATGACTTCTATCGTGAGAAGGGGGTGGAGGTCGTCGCCGGTGATGCCGTTACCAGCCTTGAAAAGACCGGGGATCGCTCCATAGTCCGTACGCGAGCTGGTCGCTCGTTCGAAGTGGATGGCGTGGTAGCCGGAATTGGGATCCGTCCAAACCTAGAACTCGCACAGCAGGCTGGACTGCAAGTGGATAATGGAATTGTCGTCAACGAGCACTTGCTGACATCCGCCCCCGATATTTTTGCGGCAGGCGATGTGGCAAAATTCTACCATTCGGCGCTGGGAAAGGGCGTGCGCGTGGAGCATGAAGACAACGCGCTCAGGATGGGAAAACTGGCAGGACGCAATATGGCGGGTGCGGATGAGCCCTACACCCACGTGCCAATGTTCTACTCCGACCTGTTCGAACTGGGTTATGAGGCAGTGGGAGAATTGAGCAGCAAGCTGGAAACTGTGGCCGATTGGGAGGAACCCTTCAAAAAGGGTGTGGTCTATTACTTGAGTGAAGGTCGTGTGCGCGGCGTTCTGTTATGGAACGTCTGGGACGCGGTGCCCGAAGCGCGCGCCCTACTCAAGGCGGTAGGCCCCTTCAGGGCTGCAGATCTTATCGGCAGATTGTCCAGCGAGAATCAGCAGAGCACCTCGATGGTTCTTATGGGAGCGAACAAATGAAAAGCAACTCGTTATTGGATTTGGAATCGTTTGGACAAAGTATCTGGATGGATTTTATCAGCCGAGACACGATCTCGTCCGGCCAGCTCCAGTGGTGGATTGAGGAGGACGGCATCAGTGGTGTGACTTCGAATCCATCGATATTCGAAAAAGCCATCACAGAAAGTGACGATTATGATGAATCCATCCGGGGTCTCATACTGAAAGGTATGACCAGCGAGGAGACCTTCCGGTCGCTCGCCGTGAACGATATCCAAAATGTGGCTGACCTTTTGCTCCCAACATACCATCGAACGGATGGCCGGGATGGCTTTGTCAGCCTGGAAGTATCACCAACGTTAGCACACGATACAACCGGCACAATCGAAGAAGCCCGCGATCTGTGGGCGCTGGTAAACCGCCCGAACGCGATGATCAAAGTACCGGCAACCTCAGAAGGTATTCCGGCTATCCGCGAGCTCACTGGAGAGGGGATCAACGTCAATATCACCCTGCTGTTTGGATTGCTTCGTTATCGAGAAGTAGCAGATGCCTATCTCGGCGGTCTGGAAGTGTTAGCCGCTAAGGGAATGCCTCTCAAACAGGTAGCCTCTGTTGCCAGTTTTTTCCTCAGCCGTATCGATACTCTTATTGATCCGATACTTGAAAAGAAAATGAAGATGGATAACCCACGAGCTGATATCGCTGAGCGCTTGCAGGGACAAGTGGCGATTACATCTGCCAAAGTAGCTTACGAGATGTATAAAGAAATATTTAGTAGTGAACGCTTCGCTAGCCTTGCAAAGAAAGGTGCACGCACCCAAAAATTACTGTGGGCCAGCACGAGCACGAAAAATCCGATTTACAGCGACACGAAGTATATAGAGGAGCTTATCGGGCCCGACACCATCAACACTGTCCCCGTTGAGACATTAAATGCCTACCGCGACCACGGACATCCAGAACAGACTCTGGATCAGGAAGTACGCGAAGCCTACCAGTTGTTGGTTAGTCTTTCGTCTGTTGGGATAGATCTGGATGCCGTCACCCAGCAACTAGAAGACCAGGGGGTGGAAAAATTCATCACGGCATTCAACCGACTGATGGCTTCACTCAAAGAAAAAGCGGCTAGTGTTCATGAGCTGTATGGACGTTAGCAACGCAACACATCTAAGGCTACGAATCTATGAATATGTTGAGAGCACCAGCAAATTGGTCAGTCGCATTGTATTTATAAGAGGAAAGATTCATGAAATCCATAAATCTATTTGAAAATTGGGAGTTCGATGATAAAGGACCTCATGCGGATCCTTTGTATGTCGATAGGAATGGCAGGGCCATCCTATTCACACTGAAGCCTGGACAAACGATTCGTGAACATAATGCTCCAAGCTCACCATTTTATGTGGTCATTCTCAGCGGAAGAGGCATTTTTACAGGCGGAGACGGCATCGAGCAAACGGTTGATCCAAACACCCTGCTTGTATTTGAACCCAGTGAACCGCACATGGTTCATGCCGTGCAGGAGCTGGTCTTTATTGGTTTCCTGCATGGCGCGCCGGGAGCCCCAATCACGCCACCTGCTCTTCCCAAAACTGATGAGGTGCTCAGGTAAAAGTGCTTTGCTATCTGGAACGTGCAGCGAAATGAGAGGTAGATACGATGAAGAATGAAAATATTCCCGAATTGTGGGAGTGGGCTGAGTATTATTGCCCCTGGTGTTATGTTGCAGCTGTACGCTTGCACAAGATCATGCCCGAGTATCAGGGACGTGTGAAGTTACGGCAGCGGGCCTTTCCCCTGGAAATCTATGGTGGCGGTCCGCCTGATCGAAAAGAGCTCGAGTTGGAAATATGGTTGGCAGCCTTGCAGGAGCCAGAGGCGGTCTTCAAGCCTTTT
>JAEURE010000199.1 GCA_016789485.1 Anaerolineales bacterium
AACATAACAAGGTGTTAATGTCTTCTGAATTGATCCTTGTTATTATTCTGGCGTTAATTTTTGAGTTTATCAACGGAATGCGAGATTCAAGCAATATTGTGGCGACTATGATCTCATCCCGGGCATTTCGCCCAAATACTGCGCTGGGCGTGACGGCTGTTGCAGAGTTTCTTGGTCCGTTTCTCTTTGGCGTGACTGTGGCGAAAACGGTCGGCGGCGATATTGTCGATGCGCATTTGTTGACTCTGGATGCCCTTGTTGCTTGTTTGCTGGGCGCGATTGTTTGGAACATGCTCACCTGGTATTTTGGAATTCCTAGTAGCTCATCACACGCATTGATCGGCGGCTTGATCGGTGTGGTTATTTTTACCGCCAGTGCCAGTGTGATCAATCTCAATGCGATTTATAAAGTGTTGGTCGGTTTGTTCCTGTCGCCATTGGCGGGCTTCGTTGTTGGTTTTTTTATATTGCGATTGATTTACTTTTTTGCCCAAAACGCGTCCCCAAATATCAACGAATTTTTCAAGCGTGCTCAGTTATTTACGGCGGTCGGTCTTGCTTTCAGCCATGGAACGAACGATGCGCAAAAGACAATGGGTATTATCACGCTAAGTTTATTGATCGGCGGAGTGTTGAGCGATTTTACAGTCCCGCTGTGGGTGATCGCTGTCAGCGCCTCGACCATGGCGCTGGGAACTGCTCTGGGCGGCTGGAGATTGATCCGCACCTTGGGCGGTAAATTCTACAAGATTCGTCCTGTGCATAGTTTTGCCACTCAGATGGCATCCGCATTTGTGATCCTTGTGGCTTCTGTTGGCGGAGCGCCGGTCAGCACTACGCAAATTGTAAGTTCAGCCATCGTTGGCGTTGGCTCTTCCGAGCGATTTGGAAAAGTGCGCTGGACTGTGGTGAGCGACATTCTCACTGCCTGGGCAATTACGATCCCGGTCAGTGGATTGATCTCGGTAGGCATCTATTGGCTTATTGTCAATGTGATGGGAAGTAGATAACTGCGCGTTTTTTTATTTGGTCATTCATTCAAAGCGCTGTTTGACTTTGAATATTGATAATGCTAAAATGTTAAACGTTTGTTAAGAGATTGGAGGTGCGAGAACGAGAGAGATAGTAAAGATCGTATCATTTGTCGTATCAAACTAACATCAAATAGGAGATAGAGAGAAATGCGTACAAACAAGCTTGCTTATTATTTGCTCTCCCTGTTCGTAATTGCAGCAACCCTGTTGTCTGCTTGCGGTGGCGGTACTGCCCCGGAAGCTCCTGCTGCAACCGATGCCCCCGCTGCCGCAACGGAAGCCCCTGCCGCTGCCACCGAAGCCCCCGCTGCCGATCCGATGGCTGAACTCGTTGCTGCTGCACAAGCCGAAGGCATGCTCACCACAATCGCCCTTCCTCATGACTGGTGCAATTATGGTGGAATGATCGAAGGTTTCAAAGCAAAGTATGGCATTGAGGTTAACGAACTTGATCCCGGAGCCGGTTCGGGTGAAGAGTTGGAAGCGATTAGGGCTAACAAGGATAACCCGGGGCCACAAGCACCGGATGTTATCGACGTTGGTCTTGCTTTTGGCCCTACCGCCAAAGAAGAGGGTCTTATCCAACCGTATAAGGTTGCAACTTGGGATGATATCCCTGATGCTGCCAAAGATGCCGATGGTTATTGGTATGGCGACTATTACGGAGTGCTTTCATTCGAAGTCAACACAGCGGTGGTGGCGAATCCTCCTGCCGAGTATGCTGACTTGCTCAAGCCTGAGTACAATGGGCAGATTGCTCTTTCTGGCGATCCATTGACCTCCAATGCGGCGGCTCTTTCGGTATGGGCTGCTGGCCTTTCAACCGGGGCTACCGGAGAGGAAGCCGCTCAGGCTGGTCTTGAGTTCTTCAAGCAGCTTAATGAGGCAGGCAATTTCGTTCCAATTGATGGTGACTCACGCACTGTTGGTATTGGTGAAACACCAATTATGATCGACTGGAATTACAACTCGATTGCTAACGACATAGCTCTTGCTGGTAATCCTGATCTAGTTACCAATACCCCGACTAAAGGTAGCATTGCTGGAATGTACGTGCAGGCGATCAGCGCCTATGCACCCCATCCCAATGCAGCTAAGTTGTGGATGGAGTATTTGTATTCGGATGAGGGTCAGCTCATTTGGGCCTCTGCTTTCTGCTACCCCATCAGATACAATGCTATGCTAGCCGCTGGAACCGTTCCGTCAGAAATTTCGGAGCAGTTGCCGAGCACGGAAGGAGCTTACTTCCCCACAATTGACGAGATTAATGCTGCTAAAGCGGTCATTACAGCAGGATGGCCTACAGTAGTTGGCGTTGAAGTCAAGCCTCTGCCCTAAGTTTCAATGAGACCCGATCCTACAAATCCAAAATCAGAAAATCCAACCGTGGGGGGCGCGAAGCGCCCCCCACGCCTCCAGCTTGGGCATTGGCTTGGTGTACTTCCTTTCTTTCTGTTCTCCGGCCTGTTTCTGATTGGACCAACGTTAATTCTGGCTTACCGTAGTTTGGAAGGATCTCAGGGAGGATTGACCTTCGATAACTATCGCCAACTGACAAGTAACACTGTGATGGATGCCTATGAAATATCGATTAGAGTTAGTGTCACAACTGCAATACTTGGAGGCATAATCGGATTTCTCGTGGCATGGGTAGTCTCAAGAGGCGGATTACCTCCTCGGTTTCGATTGATTACCACTACCTTCTCAGGTGTTGCTGCAAATTTTGCAGGTGTTCCCCTCGCGTCAGCTTTTGTTTTCACTTTGGGCCGCGTTGGAGTTGTCACTGCATTATTTAAACTTCTTGGGGTTGACCTTTATAGGACCGGATTCAGTCTCTATTCTTTTATAGGATTGACACTGGTTTATCTCTATTTTCAGATTCCGCTGATGGTGCTTACGATTCTGCCTGCGTTGGATGGACTCAAACGTGAGTGGCGAGAAGCCGCTGAGAATCTAGGGGCTACCCCAATTCAATATTGGCGTCAGGTTGCACTTCCGGTGTTGACCCCTTCAATCTTAGGCACAATGATATTGCTTTTTGGGAACTCATTCGGTGCTCATGCTACAGCTTATGCGCTGACTGGTGGCCTTTTCAATTTGGCGACACTTCTTATAGGTCAGCAAATCTCAGGCGATGTTTTGCATAACCCTGGGCTTGGTTATGCGGTGGCGATGGGAATGGTGATCATCATGGCGTTCTCCATTTTTATTTATTCAATACTTCAGCGTCGCTCAGAAAGGTGGTTGAGATGACAACATCTAGTGTTTCTTCGACAGTAGTGATCAAGCCTCCAGCCACCAGGAAGCGCTGGGAGTCTTGGCTGATATTTGTGGTGGTAAGCCTCTATTTTCTAATTCCACTCGGGGCTACTTTCTACTGGTCCTTGCGAGGGGAGAAAGACGTGCTTGGTTTTGAGGCTTACCGAAAGCTATTTGCTGATACCAATTTCCTTCCGGCCTTCAGTGAATCGATTGTCAACGCTATTGCCACCATAATGCTTAGCTTGCTTATTGTCGTTCCAACTGCTTATTGGGTTACGCTTCGCTTGCCAAAGTTACGACCTGTTGTTGAATTTATTACGCTGCTGCCATTCGTGATACCTGGGATTGTATTGGTTTTTGGTATCATCCGCCTCTACAGCCGCCCGCCATTATTGTTGACCGCCACATACGACAGTTCGCGGGTTCTTCTCATCTGTGTGTATGTTGCCCTGTCGTTTCCTTACATGTTCCGCTCGGTTGATAACGGCCTGAGAGCGATAGATGTTCGAACACTCACTGAGGCTGCTCAAAGTCTGGGGGCGAACTGGCCTGCTATCCTCTTCAAAGTTATTTTTCCAAACCTGCGGGTCGCTTTGCTCTCTGGGGCGTTACTGACCTTTGCCATTGTTATTGGTGAACTAACCATTGCTCTTTATATGGCTCAACACACCTTAGGACCTTATATGGCAAATTTGACTCGGAGCAAAGTGTATGAGCCTTCTGCGATGGCAATTGTTGCTTTTGCTATTACATGGGCTGCTATGGGCATTATTGACTTTGTAGGGCGAGGTTCTTCTAGACATGCGCAAATGATTGACACAGATTAAGATTGAGTGGAGTATCTTTGATGTCTTACCTTTCCATTTCACATATAACAAAACAATTTGGCGATACGGTCGTAGTCGATGACTTTAATCTTGATGTTGAAAAAGGTGAGTTTGTTTCCTTCCTGGGCCCGTCCGGTTGTGGAAAAACAACCACTTTACGTATGGTGGCGGGATTTGAGATTCCTACAGCCGGCAGAATCACATTGGACGGTGCGGATATCACCGAAAAAGCACCCAATCAGCGTAACGTCGGCATGATCTTTCAATCCTATGCATTGTTTCCAAACATGACTGTCGCACAGAACATCGGCTTTGGATTGGGCGTCCGCAAGGAGCCCAAGGAAATGATTTCTCAGCGTGTTGAAGAAATGATCAGCCTGATTAACCTGGAAAAACACGCCAATAAATATCCATATCAACTTTCGGGCGGGCAGCAGCAGCGCGTGTCTCTGGCGCGTGCGCTGGCCATTCATCCACAGGTTCTTTTATTGGATGAGCCGCTCTCTGCGCTGGATGCAAAGATCCGCGTCTCCTTGCGTGCCGAGATCCGCGCCATTCAGAAGAAATTAGGCATCACCGCTATTTTTGTTACTCATGACCAGGAAGAGGCATTATCCATTTCCGACCGTATCGTGGTCATGAACGCTGGCTTGATGGAACAAGTGGGAACGCCTTTCGAAATATACAACTTTCCTCAGACGCAATTTGTGGCTAATTTTGTCGGCTCGCTCAACACCGCCAATGCCGAGGTTTCGGATCCTGTGAAAGGTCTCGTGAACGTAAATGGCGTGCAATTCATCACGGCTTCTGATATTAAATCACGGAAGAAAGGCGATGCAATTCGTGTATCCGTCCGCCCTGAGCGTTTTAGCTTTGTATCTGAAGAGAAAAAAGATAACGTGCTCGATTGCGTTATTGAAAATATTACTTTCCTTGGGTCGGTCGTTCGTATCCAGGTAAGGATTGGTGAAGCCAAATTCAATATGGATACCTTCAACAACCCCTTCCTTGATCTTCCAAAGATTGGCTCCAAAGAACAGGTAACCTGTTCGAAGGAAGCTGTCCTTGTATTGGATGAATAGCGGCTTGAATTAAACTAAAAACGGTTCGGCAATTTTTGTCGAACCGTTTTTCTTTGAGGTGTGATGAATAAGGTAATTCTCGTTCTTTCAGACGCCTTGCGTTTTGATGTTGCCAAAGATAACATGGGTTTTTTGGGACACCTTGTTGAGAAACAACAGGCCAGTCTTTATAAAATAAAAGGCGAACTCCCCAGCATGTCGCGCCCCATGTATGAAACGATTCATACAGGATTGCCATCAAGCGAACATGGAATTGTTGCAAACTCGATTGTCAGGCTTTCCAATAAGCCGAATATTTTTCAAGCCGTGAAAAAGGCTGGCAAGGTTACGGCCGCCGCGGCATATTATTGGTATTCTGAATTATATAATCG
>JAEURE010000019.1 GCA_016789485.1 Anaerolineales bacterium
AGCGGCATTGAGAAGATGGGGGTGCCGGAAAATAAACCGAAGAGCACAGCTGCAAAGACCGCTGCAACAAGGAACCAACGCAAACTGCGCGAAGCTCTTAATGCAGAGAAGGATGCAATTGGAACCGGGGCAGTTTCGGCGGCAAGAATCTGTTCCAGCAATTCTGCATGTGCTTGTTGTTCCTCGCTGGCTTGCAGACGGATTGAGTAAGGTTTTGGTTTGCTGGTTGGCGTAAAGCCTGCTACAGCGGGTAACACTCCCTGCAATCCAGCCAGCGCGCCGCGGGACTCAAGCGTCTGGTCGCTGGAGCTCGAGAATGAGGGTGAGGATGACAGCGAAGACATGGGCGCGTCCACCGGGCGCATTGCCTGCACCCATGAAGGTAATTCGCCCGGAGAAATGGCATCTGTATTTGTAATGGGTGTCGGGCTGGACGAATCAGGGAGTTCCATCGCATTCGAAAGCCAGTCAGGCATTTCAGTGAAAAGATTCTCGGCATCTTCACCGGCTTGATCATCTGAGTTAAATGCAGACGGCGCATCGAATGGAGTTTCCTTTTCGACCGCAGGCGTGGACTCAGATTGAGGTTCTTCTTCCACGGTTTTGAAAGTATTGAGCCAATCCGGCATATCGAAGGAAGCATCAGCAGGTTCGCTGGTTGATTCTTTTGCCGGCTCTTCAAAGAGAGTTGATTGCGGAGCGGCGGCTTTCAGCCAATCGGGCAGGTCGCCAAGAGATTCTTCTTGTGCAGGTATCGTATCTTCTTCAGATGCGGACAAACGCACTGTCTCTTCATTACCTGACAACCAGGCAGGTAATTCGCCCGTGACAGAAGCCGGGGCATCCTTTTTTAGCCATTTTGGAGTTGTATCTTGAAGGGGCTTGGCCTCTTCAGCCTGATCGTTCAACCATGCCGGCAATTCGCCTGTGGATATCATGGCGGGCGGTTCAGACTCACCCGAACCTGGTTCTGTAAAGTTAGTCAGCTCATCCCTTTGAGTTTTGTCTTCCAAACCGCGCAGCCAATCTGGTGTATCTGTAGTTGCTGCTGAATTTAAGTCCGGCATAGACGGTTCAACGGGTTGTACATCGCTATCTGCTGCCATCTGCCGCAGCCAATCGGGCGTATCGGAAGATACAGCAGGTGTTGTATCGAAGGAAGACACCTGAGGCGCTTTTTTTGCGTCCTCATCTGCCGCCATCTGGCGCAGCCAATCGGGCGTATCGTCCATGGAGGAAGTAGTAGAGAAACTGTCATCGAACGAAGGCGTCTCTGCAGGCTTTTCAGCAGGACTGGATTCATTGGCGCTGTGGAACCAATCGGTCAGTTCATCTTTTTCTTCCGCCTGAGATTCTTTCGGCGTTAAACCAGCCAGCCATGCAGGAGTGTCTGAATCTGCGGATGATGTTTCCTGGTCAAAATCTCCTTTGCCTCCCAATTCAACCCGGCGAGTCTCAGAGGATTCGGTTGAAGCTTTTTTAGGCTTGGGCGCTGAGCCTGTGATGCTGGCAAGCCAATCGGGTGTTTCATCTTCTTCGTCGTCAGCTTGGGAACTTAAACCGGCCAACAGATCTTCCGAAGAAGTTGCAGGCGGTTTCTGGTCTGGCTTTTGTGAATCTGGAGGTGTTGCCTGCGGCATGGCATTTCGGGCAGAATCACGCGCATCCTTTAGCCATTGCGGGAGGATAGGTTCGAGTTCGGCTGTATTTTTCTTGGTTGGAATCTGTCCGGGTTGAATCGCCAAATCTGTATTTTTGTTTGATGCGGGCTGCAGGCGGGACTGGCAATATTGGCAAAGTTCCTGGCTTGCCGGGTTGTTTTTGCCGCAAACAGGACATTTAATAGTGTCAGCCATTATTGTCCCCCGTATGGCCGGTCAATGCCGAATAAGACACGCAAGCCAGTGGTCAATGTTCCAAGGGCCACGCCAATCAAAATTCCGCGTGCGCCGCCAAGTGCAAGGATCTGGCTTACCCAGGGACGGATCAATGTGCCGATCACCGGGATGTCACCAAAAGGTAATGTGGCGGAGCCGAGGAAGAGGATCACTGCGGTCAATAAAAAGATGATGCCCATCATGTCTACGCGGCGGCGAAGAAGGCGAATAGCCGCATAGAGAAGGGAAACGGTAAGCAAGCCCATCAAAGCGGCTTCCACCGGGATGATGATGCCGTTCAATAGCATTTGCATGACTGTATGCTGGGGGCGGAGGATAATGCCAAAGAAAACAGTAGCAAGCATGGCGATGACAAGAAGCGCGCTGTATGTGCTTCCCTTTTCGCCACGGCGGATTTTATCCGTATGAACGGAGATCAAGTTGAAAATTCCGACCAGCGCGGCGACGCTTGCAAGGATGATCGCCCAGTTTAGTAGAAGGGTTTGGACAATTGCAAAGGGCTCGAAGAAATAACCGAACAATATCAAGGCGCCTGTTGCAATGGCGATGACTGCGGTAATGACTCGCATTAGATCGTCCCTAAAAGTTTTATGGCCGCGCCACCCAGAAGAGCGGCGATCACCAGCCAGCGCAAAATATCCTGCACGGTCAGGCTGGCTACATGCGAGGCGCCTGCACCAAGGTAAGCGCCGGCGGCAAATAGTTCTTCACCGATCAGTGCATCTTCTGTGTTCGCAAATAGAACGGCTTGTCCGCTGAGATTGTCGCTTGCGCCGATCATGGTCACGCTTTCGCGGTCGGAAGAGTCGGCGATCAAGGCAACTTCAGGGCCAAAGTGCCCAAGCATGATGGTTGTGGAAACTTTTTCGTTTCTGGAAATATTCATTGCGCCGGCAGCAAACCCGAAGGGAGTTAAGCCTGTGACGCGGCCAGTGGTTGGGGAGTACAGTTCATCCACACCGGCGGCGTGATACCCTGCTTGCAATGTATCCTGTGTCAGCAAGCCAAGGACTGGGTCGCCAGAGGATGCAATGGAAGGCATGTCGCTGACGGAGGTTTTTTCTGCGATGATGCGTAAAGTTGCCAGCCCGGCCAGTGCCGAACCGCCGCGTGCATCCAACAGGCTTCCGTGCCCAAGTGAAATGTGCAGGCGTGTGCCGTCTTCGACACTTAATCCCAGCATGCGATACAGGCGGGTGAGGGCGGGAATATCACGCAGTCTGGCGGGAGAGTTTCTTTTCCATAATGTAATCATCAGTAAAAGAAATGCGGCGAAAATGATGATTAGGAGCGGGAAAAGTTGTGTTGTAAGTGCGATCATCCTTTATGCTCCTCAACAAGGAAGGAAGCGAAGGCGCGTACTTCGGTTTCTTCTTCCAGTGTTGCTGCAAGTGCGGTGAGTTGATCGCTTTTTACAAACCCGCCGCTAAAATAAATCGCCTGCGCTCCAAGCAAAGCAAGAGGGTTTCCTGCTTCAAGAAACGAGGCGATCAGGTGGTTAAGTTGGTATCGGCGCAAGGACTCAGCCCAGCGCGGCCAAAATTCGCGCGGTGAATTCATAGTTCATGCGAGTATAGCATAAATTTTAAGTTGACCCGCATACCCTTTGTGGCGGAAAGGTTACAGTTCTATGAAGTTTTCAAATGTCGATCACGGTGCAATGACTGTGCCGGGCAACAGCTCTGCATCTTTTGGAATCACGACGATACCGTCACGCACATACCAGTTTACGTTATCAATATCTGTGTTGCGCGGGAATGGGCGGATTGTTACATTGTTTCCAATGCGTGCGTTTTTGTCGAGGATCGCGCCTTCAATATGACAATTTGCACCAATGCCAATGGGTTGACCTTCGCGTTCGCGTTCATAATAATCCGAGCCCATCACGATGCTGTCTTTGATCACGCAGCCTGTGGCGATTTGACTGCGAATGCCAATAATGGAATGGGAAATCTCGGATTTAAGAATGCGGCTTCCTTCCGAGATCAAAACATCGCGCAGCCTGCTGTCTTCCACGATGGAACCGGGCAGAAAACGCGTGTCTGTATAAATGGGAAGCTTTGCATCGTAAAAATTAAATGGAGTTTCCGGGGTGGTTAAAGCAAGGCTTGTCTCATAGAATGAGCGGATCGTTCCAATATCCTGCCAGTACCCATCGAAGTCAAATCCAAAAACCGCATGGGATGTAATGGCTTGCGGAATAATATCGCCGCCAAAATCATCATGATTGGGGAAACTTGTCAGCAGATCGACGAGGACCTTCGTTTTAAACATGTAAATGCCCATGGAACCAAGGAATGGCCTTTCCGGGTCGTCACGGCTGATAAATCTCTTCTGGACATCCGGTTCCTTTGGCTTTTCCACAAAGGAAGAAATCCGTCCATCTGCTTCGCGCTTTAAAATGCCAAAGCGCGTCACTTCTTCCTTTGAAATTGGCTGTACCGCCACGGTGATATCAGCCTTATTCTCCCAGTGAAATTCGGCCATCGCTTTGTAATCCATGCGATACAAATGATCACCTGCAAGAATCAGAACATGCTTCGCTCCTGAGGCCTGGATCTCCAAAAGCTGTTTGCGGACCGCATCGGCTGTGCCCTGGTACCAGTCAGCGCTTTCAATGGTCTGTTCCGCGGCCCAAATTTGAACCCAGCCCTGGTGAAATGAGTCGAAGTTATACGTGCGGGTAATGTGGCGGTGCAAGGACACAGAATTGAACTGAGTCAGGATCGCAATACGATATATTTCTGAATTAATGCAATTGCTGATGGGGATATCAATGAGGCGGTATTTGCCTGCGATCGGCACGGCTGGCTTGGAGCGCATTTGAGTTAACGGATACAGGCGCGCGCCGCGTCCTCCACCCAAAATTACCGCCAGGATATCGTTTAATGAGGGCATAATAGCCTCCTGGAAATTTCTTCGCCCGTGCTGCGCGGCGAGATGTTCCCTATTTTACACCCATCATCTTGCGAATGCGATAAAAAACGAATACAAACGGGTAAGCCAGCAGGATTATCAGGTCAATTACGACAAAGAACAGGTATAGTTTCATAGCATTAATCTCCGTGCATTAAACGGCTGATCTCAATAGAGATACGTTTTATCGGAATTAAAGTTTCATATGGGATTCTACGAGTCAAAAACTCCAAAGTCAACGCTTGGAGAAATCGGTCATATAAAACTCAAATGTCCTCCAGCATGGAGGACATTTGAAGATGAACCCTGTAAGGTATAATACCGCTCGGGTACGATGCTGCCTGTGCCGAAGGAGGGAATCGAACCCTCATTCCCGTAGGGAACACGATTTTGAGTCGTGCGCGTCTGCCTATTCCGCCACTTCGGCTCTTTTGCGAACGCAAGTATACCACTCCCAAGAACAAGGTCAAGATGAAACTAGGAATTATTGGATTACCCCAATCAGGAAAAACAACGATTTTTAATGCCCTCACCCGTGGCAACGCTCCCACCAATGCATCTGCAGGACGTATCGAAGTGCATCAGGCAGTTGTGGATGTCCCCGATCCGCGCGTGGATCTGCTATCGAAGATGTTCAACCCGAAGAAAACGGTCTACACCAAGGTGACCTACGCGGATATTGCCGGGCTGGAAACTGGTTCGGCGAAAAGCGGCATTTCCGGACAGCTGTTAAATCATCTCAATCAAATGGAAGGCTTGATCCTCGTAGTGCGTGCCTTCGAAAACGACAGTGTGATGCATCCCAGCGGAAGTATCGATCCATTGCGCGATGTGGATACGATGTTGACCGAGCTTTTACTGAACGACCTTATTGCTGTCGAGCGCAAGCTCGAGCGCCTGATTGATGAACGTAAAAAAGGCGGTACAGATAAAGTTGTAAATGCGCGCCAAACCGAACTGTTTGAGAAATTGCACAAAACGCTTTCCGACAATTTGCCATTACGGACGATGGAATTTACAAACGAAGAGCAGAAGGAACTTTCCAGTTTTGGTTTGCTCACCCGCAAACCCATCCTCACGGTATTCAATCTTGGCGAGGGACAGCAGGCACCTGAAGCGAAACTTGATCATCCATCGGTTGCGTTGATGGGTAAACTTGAAATGGAAATCGCCCAACTCTCTGCAGAAGACGCATCTGTATTTATGGAAGAATACGGAATCAAGGAACTTAGCTTGAACCGCATGATCAATCTGTCCTATGAGCTGTTGCAGATTCAGACCTTCTTCACAGTTGGTGAGGATGAAGTGCGCGCATGGACAACACACCGCGGCGCAACGGCGCAGGAGTCCGCTGGGGAAATCCACACTGACCTTTCACGCGGATTTGTGCGGGCGGAGGTGGTGGCCTACGAAGACTTGATCAGCCTCGGGTCCATGAATGAGGCGAAAGCCAAAGGCAAGTTAAGGCTTGAAGGCAAGGAATATCCAGTTAAAGACGGCGACATCATGCATGTCCGCTCCAGTCTTTAATCGCTTTTGAGGAACGATGACTCTGGAAAAACTTGTAAAGGCTGGTCAGTTCTGGTTTGATGTTTTGTTTAAACGGGTGGAGTCTTCAAGGGCGAAATGGGCGGCAGGCTTTCTGTTGACCGGTTTGTTCGTCGGCGGCTTGTTGTATTGGGGCTTCTTCCTGGATTGGTTCAATAATCGTTTTGATATTCAGGATTGGCATGTGCATGTTGGGCCGTATCTTGATTTTTTGAGCAAGGCGCTGCGAAGCGGACAATTTCCCATGTATGCCGACTCGCCGTATATGATCCCTGCTCAATATCTGGCAAGACAGAACCGTCCTTTTTCGCCGCAGATCCTATTGCTTTATTTTATGGATCCCGCTGCTTATGTGCTTGCAAATGTATGGATTTTTTATGCTTTTGGGTTCTGGGGGCTTTTATTGATCCGCCAGAGATATCAGCTTTCGATTGTCTCCTTCCTTTCGATATTTCTGTTGTTCAATCTTAATGGGCATATCGTTGCACATTTGGGATCCGGTCATTTTGAATGGGTGGGATATTTTCTTTTGCCCTTTTATGTTTTACTGGTCCTGAAAATGGTGGAAGGGGAGGCAACTGGCTGGAAATGGCTGCTTTCGATGTCGATTGTGATGTTGGGCATCCTCTTGCAGGGCGCTGCGCATTTCTTTATTTATTGCATGGCATTCCTGTTTTTACTCGGAATATTCCAGCCGCGTTTTTTTTCGCTTGCGCTGAAAGCTGTTCTGCTGAGCGGGCTTGCAGGTATGATCCGCATCCTGCCGCCTGCGATTCAATTTGCAGGTGGAACTGGCCTTCAGAGCTTGGGAGGATTCGAGTCCGTTTTGCAGGTGCTTGAGATGTTGATCTCTCCAAGCAGCCGAGGATATTGGGAACAGACATATTATCTGGGAGCTCTTGGCTTTGGGGTCATCGTGTACTTTGGCATTATCAAAAATTGGGCAAAAGATTTGAGTCACCGTCCGCTTTATCTTTCGTCACTGGCCATGCTCTTTTTCTCCGTAGGCTCCATTTACCTGCCATTTTTCAACTCCGATATTCCCTTTTTAGATTCCCAGCGCGCACCGACCCGTTTTTTGATCGTCCCTCTCGTTTTCCTGATCACGCTTGCAGGGATCCGATTTCAATCTGTTATCAATGACTGGGATCGAAAAAGTTTGGATAATGGGATCGTCGTGCTCTTCGGCATGGGGTTGATGGCGTATGACTTGCTATACAATTCCCGTGTTTGGAGCCTTGATAATTACAGTGACTCGGCGCGAGCAACCGATATTCTCGAAGTGGCTGTAGCAAATTACTCTGACCCTTCCTATGTGAGCACTTTAATTATAGGGTTGGCATGTACGGCGGTCACTCTTGCGACTCTTGCTTTCCTAGCCTATAAAGAGAGAAAGAAGTCAGTATAATTTAAACGCCTCTTTTTCATACTGAAACACGGTTCAAAAGACCTGTCAAATTACCAACCCGATAAAACAGGAGATTATCATGGCATATAAACTTTCAAAATGGGACCTTTCCCCGCTATACCCGAGTTATGAAAGCGCGGAATTGCAAAATGCGTTCGACATGGTGGAAGAGCAGGTCGCTTCATTCGAAGGCGTGCGTAATAAGCTTGCGCCAGACATGCCCGCTGAGCAATTCGTGGATGTGCTAAAAGCCAGCGAATCAATGACGCGCATTGGTAACAAGATGTATTCATTTGCCGGGTTATCCTTCACGGCAGACACGCAAGACCAGAAAGCACAGGCTTTGCAGGCGCGTGTGATGCAATTCCTGGCAGAGATCGAAAACCGTACCCTCTTCTTTAGCCTGTGGTGGAAGGAACTGGATGACCCGAACGCAAAGCGTTTGATGGAGGCTTCGGGTGATTATTGCTATTATCTCGAAGCGATGCGTTTGTACAAGCCACATACCTTGAGCGAAGCAGAAGAAAAAGTTGTCAATATCAAGAACGTAACGGGTGTGAATGCGCTCGGTAATTTGTACGACTCCATCACGAACCGTTACGCCTTCAAAATGAAGGTAAACGGCAAAGAGAAGGAAATGACTGCCTCGGAACTGTTCTCCTTCCGTTACAGCACTGACCCGAAAGTGCGCGCGGAAAGTTATCAGTCGCAGTTCAAAGTCTACGCAGAGGATGGTCCCATCCTTGGGCAGATCTACCAAACGATCCTGCGCGACTGGCACAATGAAAATGTCAACCTGCGCAAGTTCAAGAGCGCGATCGCGCCGCGCAACCTGAACAACGATATCCCTGAAGAAGCTGTGGAAGCGTTGCTGAGTGTGGCTCGCAAGAACGTGGGTATCTTCCAGCGTTACTTCAAGATGAAAGCCAAGTATGTTGGAATGAAGAAAATCCGCCGCTATGATATTTATGCGCCTGTTGCTGCCTCCAAGAAAACCTACAAATGGGACGAAGCTGTGACCATGGTTTTGGACGCTTTCAACGCCTTCGAGCCCAAGATCGCAGATTTGGCAAAACGCGTTTTTGATGAGAGCCGCATCGATAGTGAAATCCGCAAGGGCAAGCGCGGCGGCGCGTTCTGCTGGTCTGTTCTACCTGAGATGACTCCGTATGTGCTGGTCAACTATCAGGGGACGGGACGCGAAGTAGCGACTCTGGCGCACGAACTTGGTCACGCCATCCATGCCATGCTGGCGTCACATCACACCACGTTCACCTTTCATTCTTCACTGCCGTTGGCAGAAACTGCCTCAACCTTTGCGGAAATGGTGCTGATTGATAAGCTGCTCGCAGAAGAGAAGGATGAGTCCGTACGCCGCGACATCCTCTTCAAGCAAATGGACGACGCCTACGCAACCATCATGCGCCAGTCCTATTTTGCGATGTTCGAGAAGACCGCGCATGAGATGGTGCAAAAGAACGCCTCGGTTGATGACCTGAGCAACGCCTACCTCGAAAACTTGAAGGAACAGTTCGGCGATTCCCTCGACCTGAGCGATGAGTTCAAATGGGAATGGGTGGGCATCCCGCACATTTATCAGGTGCCGTTCTACGTCTACGCGTATGCATTCGGTCAACTGCTTGTGCTGGCGTTGTACCAGCAGTTCAAAGCGGAGGGGGAATCGTTCAAGCCGAAGTATCTCAAGATCCTTTCGGCGGGCGGTTCCGAAGCGCCAGAGAAGATTTTGAGTGAAGCGGGCATCAACATCCGCGACCCGAAGTTCTGGCAGGGCGGTTTCGATGTGCTGGAGAAGCTGGTGGGTGAACTGGAGCAGCTGCCTGTGGAAGGGAAGGCGAAACCAGCAGCAAAAGCCAAAGTTAAGAAAGTTACTGTTAAGAAAGCGCCCGCTAAGAAACTCGCGAAATCCAAGCTTGGCAAGAGTAAAGTTACGAAGAAGAAAAAATAATACAAACCATAAGCCGCTCCGAAAAGAGCGGCTTTTTATTGAGAAAATTTGTTAAATCAAATTAAAAGTGCGTAAATGAGGCAGACATAATATCAAAAAAGAAACCAAGTAGCGCATAAAGTTGGATATAGACCAAGTAAAAATGAAGTAGAATTTTTCATGGCTGGAAAAGAGCCTAAAATCGCTTGGTCACAGGTTCGAATCATACGGGACCAAGATGTAAAAAGACAGCGAAGAATATTCTTCGCTGTCTTTGCTTAAACTATTTTTTGGATTTATGCTCTGCACTATATATTCACTGTAGAGTCCGTGGTATTTGCGTTTCGAAACAGCAAAGCCGATCCGACCCAGAGCATAATGAAGAATGAATTTATAGCCAATACTCCGAGCGGGCCTGGCGAAGCGTAAGGGAAGAAGATCAACGCAATGATAGCGACTAATGTGTGAGCAATCGCCGTGGCAAACAACGTGCGTGCCATTCCAGCTGCCTTGAAGCGTGCGATGATGGCGCCTATAAATGCGATAGCGAGAACTCCCAGATACATCAGATTGGCGGGGTTATCATCTCCAATGATCTCAACAGCAGCATTGACAAACAGGAGCAGGAAGCCTGTCAGACCCGCAATGCCAACAGCGAGTCGGTAGAAGATATTGTTCATTTGTCTGGCAACCAGCACAAAGGTCAGCCCTGTGCCGAACAGAAGCGCTCCCATGAAAATAAAGTCGAAGAAGCCCCATTTCCATTCATTGGAAACCTGCATCCCAATCAAGGGAATTAGCAATAAGAGACCAGATGCAACGGCAACCCAGAGAATGGCTTTGTTCTGCATGAGGAAATCGGTATTTTTTGTTTTCATAAAGTTACTTCCTTTCTGATTTTCGATATGTTGAATGACAAGGCTTTTGCCTATATCGATCATGGTTCTTATCCATAGAATGATAAGTCCCGGGTCTCCGTTTTCTGAATATGCATCCTTTAGAGATTCAGAAAATACATATTTCATTTCCTCTTCAAATTCCACTCTGTAATTTTCAGGATAAAACTTTAAAAGGAAATCATAAATGCGTTCAGATGGACGAATTAATACTTTGCTCATAGGTTATAGATCTAACTTTACCAGTCCTGCATTCTTGAAGACGTTTTTTCGTTTTGCCAGCTCAACCGCATTGTCGTACCGCTCAAGTTCGGAGGATAAAGACTTTCTCCCGTTTTCAGTTAACGTATAGTATTTACGTCTCGGGTTATCTCCGGGGACTTCTTGGATGAGTCTAGATTGAAGCATTCGTTTAATGGAGCCATAAAGGGTCCCGGGCCCAAGTAGGACTTTTCTGCCTGAGTCCTGCTCGACCTGCTTCATGATCTCATAGCCATGTCTGCTTTTAATGGCGAGGGAAAGGAGAATATAGAATTCTGATTGTGATAGATCATTCATAAAAAGGATTATATATCGAGAGTCGATATATTGTCAAGCGATATATTAATTGTAAAAAGGATGGTTGAGAGCCTGGTCAATGTTTGCTAAACAAAAAAAGAATACGAAGCAGGTGCTTCGCGTTCTTGTCCTTCCGGCAATTGCTCACTGCCGGGCTGAAATGGGTCACTTTTTTGGGAGAATTCGCGGTATTTTACTAAAAATGTAAAGAAGTATTGACATAATGTAAGCTTTAGTGTACTATATGTTTTATAATATTTACATTATGTAAAAATGTACATACAGAAAGAGGAAAACATGTCCTACCAGGAAAAAAACATCACCGTATCTTTGTTTAGCCACCTGTTAATCGGGGTCTATTATCTGGCAAACCTATTGCCAATGATCCAATCCAGTGAATTGGTCGCTGGCAGGTTATACGCGCTTTGGTCAATCGTTATCGCGGTCAACATTGTAGTCAATATTATTGCCAGTATCCTGACCAACATTTTGTTAACCATCGTCGAAGCCATTCGGTCCAGAAAATACGAAGATCCGCAATTTATTGAGGACGAACGCGACAAACTGATCGGGTTGAAAGGGATTCGCAGTACCTATTTCACATTTAGCATCGGTGTCCTGCTTTCGGTTTTTGCCTTCATTTATGGACAACCGCCGCTGATGATGATCAGCCTGATCGTTTTGTTCTCCATCCTGGCGGAGATCATCGGGGATGTTTCAAAGATATACCTGTATCGAAGAGGGGGTTGAGATGGGCAAGAGTCAGGTCAAGAATAACATTCGGAAATTGCGTTTCAACCACGACGAAATGACCCAGGAACAACTGGCGAAAAAAGTGGGCGTGACTCGGCAGACCATCATTGCCATGGAAAGTGAAAAATATGCTCCGTCACTGGAACTGGCTTTCCGCATTGCACGGATCTTTGGCGTGCCTCTGGAAGAGGTGTTTTATTACACGCCGGAAGATGAATAAACATATCAAAAGGATGAAATAACATGATGAAAGCGATTGAATATACAGAATATGGTTCCCCGGAAGTTCTTCACCTTACGGAAGTAACAAAACCCGTCCAAAAGGATAATGAGATCTTGATTCGGATACGCGCGACGTCCATCACTGTTGGGGATCTGTGGGCGCGGAATTTCAAGGCGATCTCGCCCCGTAATTTTTCGATGCCGCTGCCGCTTTGGCTTCCCTCACGAATGTTCTTTGGTTTTACAAAACCGCGGATCAATATCCTTGGAAGTGAGTTTGCAGGGGATGTGGAAGCGGTTGGCAGGAATGTAACACGATTCAAAGCAGGCGATGCAGTGTTCGGGTATCGCGGTCAGAATATGGGAGCGAACGCCGAGTATTTGTGTATGCCTGAAGACGGGATGGTGACGATCAAACCGATCAATATGAACTATGAAGAAGCCGCCACTATTCCGTACGGTGCATTGACTGCGTTGAGCCTGCTCAGAAAAGTCAATGTGCAGGCGGGGCAAAAAGTTCTGATCCTTGGCGCTAGTGGAGGGATCGGCTCTGCTGCAGTCCAGCTCGCCAAACATTTTGGCGCGGAAGTCACAGGCGTGTGCAGTGCTGCGGGGTTGGATTTTGTGAAGTCGTTGGGAGCGGACAAGGTTATTGATTACACCAAAGAAGACTTTGCCCAAAATGGCGAAACGTACGATCTGATCTTTGACATCATGAGAAAAAGCTCGTTTGCCCAGTGCAAGGACTCATTGAAGCCGAATGGTATTTATCTTTTAGCCAGCTTCAAGACGAAACAACTTTTTCAAATGCTGTGGACGTCCGTGCGCGGCGGTGCCAGGATAATATGTGCCTTGTCTGCCGAGAGACCCGGTGACCTAGACTTTATCAGGGAATTGGTTGAGGCAGGGGATTTCCGCTCCATCATTGATAAATGCTATCCACTGGAACAAACCGCCGAAGCGCACAGACATGCCGAAATGGAGGGTAAAAAGGGAAAGGTGGCCATAACAGTGGGTATATAACCGAAAGTGTGAGAATAAAAAGAGACGGCCGCTGTACAGCGGCCGTCTCTTTTTATTCTATGGTTCGTAATCGCCGGGATCTTCCTCCACGGCCATCATCGGCTCTTCGGCGGGACGTTTATCGAGGAATTCCAGAGATTGAGCGACAACCTTCGTGAAATACTTCGTTTCGCCTTTATCCTCATACTTGTCAGTCTTGAGCCGCCCTTCCAGGTAGATGAGACTGCCTTTCTTCAGATATTCCTGGCAAACCTCGCCAAGCCGTCCCCAGGCTTCAATGTTGACCCACTCGGTCGATTCTTTCGTCTCGCCGTTCTTGTCCTTCCAGCGATTGCTCACTGCCAGGCTGAAATGGGTCACTTTTTTGCCCGTGGGTGTGAATTTACTCTCGGGGTCCTTGCCCAAACGACCGATCAGTTGAACGCGGTTTAGTGTAGGCATGGCTGCTCCCCTTTCATTTCATAACTTTTAGATGCATGTGTACGTGTCATAAGTAGTCTCCTTTTTTATCTAAAAGAACAATTAGGTTGTGTCGAACAGGTTTATACTACGAAGATGCTTCTGTGGTCTCCGCAGGTTTTGCCGCGCCTTCGGCGGGGACGTTCTTCAAGACGAGCATTCCAGTCTTCATTTCAACAACGACCTTGCCAGCGGGAAGGGCATCGATAGCTCCTTCTTTGATTTCGCGAGAGAAGAAGAACATCTTGCCATTGGTGTGCAGGTAGTAGGTGGTGCCTTTTGAGTTGGTGTGTGAGTAAGCCATTATTATCTCCTTTTGTCTAAGTGTAATAAGAGTGTAGAACAAAATTTCTAGCCTGTCAAGCCCTCTAAAGCTAAATTTGTATAGACATATTTTACTCGGAGTAGCCATGAACACCCTAATCACCTTCTCTGATCTAAGAGCTGCGCGCCTCTCTCTCAAAGGGACAGTTGGTCTTGTCCCTACCATGGGATACCTTCACGAAGGGCATCTCTCTCTCATCAAACGCGCGAAGGAAGAGTGCAAGCATGTGATCGTGAGCATTTTTGTCAACCCCACCCAGTTTGGACCGAACGAAGACCTCTCAAAATATCCTCGGGACCTTGAACGAGACTTAAGCCTCATCACTCCTCTCGGCGTGGACTTGGTCTGGACTCCCACAGCGGAGGTGATGTATCCGTCTGGTTACCAGACCTGGGTGGAGGTCGAGGCGATGACCCAGCCTTTGGAAGGCTCGATGCGCCCCGGTCACTTCAAGGGAGTGACCACTGTCGTGGCGAAGCTATTCAATGCTAGCCAGCCTGACAAAGCGTACTTCGGCCAAAAGGATGCGCAGCAGGCGGCGGTCATCCGCCAGATGACGAGGGACTTGAACTTCCCGATCGAGATCGTGGTTTGCCCGACCACACGCGAGGCGGATGGGTTGGCGATGTCCAGCCGCAACAAGTACCTGAACGAGGCCGAGCGCAAGGCGGCAGTTGTGCTGTTTCGCTCGTTGAGTGCGGCGAAGGAATTGTACGAAGACGGGGAGAGAGATGCGGAGAAGTTACGAGGAAAGATGAAAGAAGTGCTGGCCGCCGAGCCGCTGGCGCAAATGCAATACGTTTCCTGCGCCGATTATGATTCTTTGGAAGAGTTGAGCGAGATTAGAGGCAAAGCCCTGCTCTCGATGGCGGTCTTTCTCGGCAAGACGCGGTTGATCGATAATTTTGTGTTGGGATAAAAAATAAGGACGGGAGATCCCGTCCTTATTTGATTTAAAGGGGAAACTATACCTGTTCGAAATGCTGAACGGGAACTACAAAAATGGTGGCGCGTTTCTGATCGGGCTTGGGGGGCAGGGAATTGCGCACGGTCTGCATGACGGTATCAACCTGAGCTTCTTCCACACCCAGCAGCATGGTGACCACGCCGCTGCGTAAAAAACCGCCCGTGGAGGCTACGCGTGTCACGCGGAAACTGTTGGCAGTGAAGGCCTGCGTAAGAATATCGGCATCTGTATCTTTTACAATGACAATGATCATTTTCATGGCGAATCTCTCCTCAGATATTAAATCTGTTCAAATCGTTCCACGGGCAAGGCGAATACCGTTGCGCCGCCCACTGTGACAGGCACAGGCGCGGGCATTGGCATCGGCGAGCCTTCCAATGGAAGGGTCATATATTCGATACGTTGGCGGCAGACTTTTTGCAGGGCTGCAAGCGCTTCGGCTTCTCGTTCGGTGGGCAGGCCGATCAACAAAGTGGCATTGCGCCTGCCGAGGAACCCGCCCGCGCTGGAAAGATAGGTCAGCGACGCGCCGATATTCTGCAGGGCTTTGGTGGCGGCATCAAGGTCCTGATCCTGCACAACAGCTACCAACAAGAGGTGGATTGGATTTTGTGTCATTTTTTCTTTCCTTGTTTGTCAATGCCGTATGCCTTGAGTACTGGTAAAACAAGAAGCACGCCGGTTTTTTCGTTATTCAGATCACCTGTGATGCGCTGTGTAGCGGCGAGGATTTTTTCGATCATGGATTCTTCTTTTACCGCAGTAAAGATCGTGCGGCTAACAGTTTCGGGTGCCTCATAAAAATCATCCAGCGAAGGGATCAGCGGGATATCATCCCGCAATCCTTGTTTTTGAATGATCCTCTCCATGCCCATGCTGAACTGGACTGTGGCGCCATCTACACCTGCTTCGTCCCATTCTTTTAAGAGTTCTTCCAACAAATCTGGATTATACAAAAATAGAATGATCAAATACATATTAAGATGCCTCCGATTCTTTTGCATCCTCGTTTTGGGTGGATGATTCTACAGGGTGTTCCACATTATCCGCTTTTTTCATTATTGTATCTTCCTTTGGTGAAAACAAGGCACGCAAGATGGGCGGCGTGATCAGGGTGGTGACCAGTACCATGACAACGATCGCAGAAAACTCTTCGGCGGTCACCAGATTATCCTTCATTCCCACACTGGCTACAATAAGCCCTACTTCACCGCGTGAGATCATGCCTGCGCCGAGTTGAATTGATTCATGCCGTGAAAGTCCGCCAAGCCTCGCGCCCCAGCCTGACCCCACCCATTTGCCGATCACTGCCACCAGAATAATTACAAGGGTAAAAAGCAATGCCTGCAATTGGAACTCACGCAGGTCAATGGACAAGCCAATGTTTACGAAGAAGATCGGAACGAACAAACCGTAGGCAAGCGCATGCATCCCTGTTTCGATCCTCTCTTTTTCATGCGTACGTGCCAGCATGAGGCCCGCTAAAAATGCGCCTGTAATGGCTGCCATGCCGCCAAAATATTCCGCGGCGATGCCATACGTCAGCATAATGACAAGGGACACTGTAAGCAGTCCCTGGCTGATGGGGAGTTTTGCAAAACGGCGGATGACCCACGGCAGAATCCATAAACCAGATGCCACCGAAGCGACCAGGAACAGAATCATGCGGACAACGATCAACAAAACATCGGATGCGCTTCCACCGCCGCCTTGCAGGGCAAGAAAAACGGAAAGCAGCAGGATGATCAAAATATCGTCGAACACTGCCGCGCCGAGCAGGCTTAATCCCACGCGGCTGCGCAATGCCTTTAGCTCGATCAACGTCTGGGCGGAAATGCTGACGCTGGTGGCGCCAAGCGTCAGGCCAAGAAAGATCGCAGCGGATTGATCCAGACCAAAGAGCAAGCCTGAGCCCCATCCCAGCAATACCGGCCAGACCACGCCCATTAATCCTGCAAAGGCGGCCACGCGCAGGTTCTTTCTCATCTCACCGAGATGCAGTTCCAGGCCTGCAAGGAACATGAGCAATAACACGCCGAGTTCGCCCAGTTTGGCAACTGTTTCGGTTAATTCATGCTCGATGAATGGAAGGTTTAGTACATTGATAAGGGATGGGCCAAGGATGATCCCTACCAGTAATTCACCTAATACGGATGGCTGCCCCATGCGTATGCTTAAATATCCCGCCATCTTTGCAGAGAGCAGAATGATCGAAAGAAGGAATGCAAGTTGAAGAAATAGGGTCATTGATTTTTTAGTATAACGCGAAAAATATTGTTGCATTCAAGAAATACAGATCGCGCAATAACAACTCCTCTCTATATGAGATAGGTTTCATCGTGAGGCACTCCCGTGATAAATTTTTTTTATACCATGACTTTTCCCGCCTAAGATTAATTCCGCTGTAAAAATTTACCTTGGGCCACGTCGCTCAGGGCGACATGGCCCAAGCACTCAAACCGCGTAAGGTGAGTGATTAAGCCAACAAACTTCGAAGTTAAGCCAAGAAACTTTTGTGTTAAGCCAACAAACTTTGAAATTAAGCCAACAAACCTTCGGGTTAAGCCAAGAAACCCTGAAAGTACAGCCCACAAAGAGGGATTTTGAAGGTTTTGGGGGTGTATTACGAAGCATGGAAACTAAAAAAGTGCCAGTCACCTCACAGGTGACTGGCACTTTTTTAGTCTCTCGACGCTTACTTCTCTCTCTCCAAATATTCCTTCACTTCGATCATCGGCGGACGTTCATACTCGGCGATCTGTTCCACTTCCAGTGAGTAGCCCTTATGGTCGTGGCGAATCAACTTCATCGAACGGTTCACATCCTCCAGCACGGCGCGTCCAAAACGCTTTTCCAATTTGCGGAACACAGTTTGGATAATAGCAAAGGACATTTTGCTCAATGCTTCCAGGTGCTGGTTGTGATGGATTCGTTCGAGCAGGTCCACCTGTGCAATAGCGCTCAGGCCATAGCGTTCGTAGACATCGATCAATAACCCTGTTTCCACGCCATATCCTGAATAGAAGGTTGCCTGCTCCAGCGCGCTGCGCCTGCCAGCGTACTCGCCGGAAAGCGGCTGTACCACGCCTGAG